>NZ_JBHXME010000122.1:0-34308 GCF_042721125.1 Streptomyces sp. NPDC058469 | reverse complement strand
GTCTGGTGCGGGCCGGTCTTCGATCGAAGCACCCGGGGCTTCATGCCCGGGGGCCACTACCGAGGACCGGCGGCTGCGAGGCGCGCTTCTCCTCTTCGTGGTCGTGCTCTGTCGCACGTGGTCGTGCTGTGTCGTGCGTCCTGCGTTGTGCTACCACACTACAAAGCGTGAGTGACACTCCGCACGTTTCCGTACGTACGGTCAATCCGCACGTACGGCAAAGGGAGCGGCTCCCGATCGTTTCGGGAACCGCTCCCTTCACGGCGTCTTACTTGGCGCCCGCAGCACCGCGGCGGATGCCCAGGCGTTCCACCAGCGCACGGAAGCGCTGGATGTCCTTCTTGGCCAGGTACTGGAGCAGCCGGCGGCGCTGACCGACCAGGATCAGCAGACCACGACGGGAGTGGTGGTCGTGCTTGTGGGTCTTGAGGTGCTCGGTCAGGTCCGAGATACGGCGCGAGAGCATGGCGACCTGGACCTCGGGGGAGCCGGTGTCGCCCTCCTTCTGACCGAACTCACTGATGAGCTGCTTCTTCGTAGCGGCGTCGAGCGACACGCGTACTCCTCGTAGTCTGAGATGTGCCACCGAGTGCCCCTGGTCCACATCTCAGGGGAGCTTCCAAAACTCGGGAGGCGGGATCCGTTGGGCGCTGCCTCCAGAGCGGTGAACTCCGGGGGTGCGTACACAAACGGCCGCTACACAGCGTACCAGCCTGGGGGGATGCCTCGGTCCAGCTCCCTGAAGGGCCCTGACCGGGGCGGATACGGCCACTAGGGTGACTTCCATCCATGGATGGAAGTCACCCTCCATGGATGGAAGCGTGGAACACGTCGGTTCGTCCGGAAGGGGTCGCTTCGCCATGGCGGAGACGGAGCAGGAGATCAAGGCACGCAAGGAGCGCGAGCGGGACGAGCTGTACGCCCTCGACATCTCGGGTGTCGAGTGGCGCAGCGCGCCGGGCACGGAGGAGCACGAGGAGCGCGTCGAGATCGCCGACCTGCCCGACGGCGCCGTGGCCATGCGCTCGTCGCTCGACCCGGAGACCGTGCTGCGGTACACGGAGGCGGAATGGACGGCCTTCGTGCTGGGCGCCCGGGACGGCGAGTTCGACCTGGAGCCGGCTCCGGAGGAGCAGCAGTAGTTCGTACGACGCGGCAGTCATACGAAGAGGAGGGGCGGCACGCGTGTGTGCCGCCCCTCCTTCATGTCTACGACCTCTTCATTTGCTGGTCATGGCCCGTGCCCGCGCGTACACGTCGAAGACGGCCAGGGACAGCGGGATCAGGGTGAGCAGGACGAAGCTCTCGGCGATCTCCAGGAAGCGGCCCCAGAAGGGGGTGATTCCGCGGCGCGGGGTGATCAGGCCGATCGCGGTGACCAGCGCGGTGGCGGCGGCGACCGCCGCCGCGAGCCAGACGCTGCGGATGTCGAGGGAGTTCGCGTCGCCCAGGACCGCGTCCCGCACGTACGCGTGCGGCGGGTTCAGGGCGAGGCCGAGGCCCAGGAAGACGAGGGCGGCCAGGCCCGCGGCGAGGGTGGCGCCGACCTGGGCGGTGTAGCGGAACAGGTGCGCGCGCATCAGCATCGCGATGCCGGTGGCGAGGGCGAGGAGCTGGGCCCAGATGTCGCTGGAGAAGCCGAGGACGATCGAGGCGCCGACGGAGACGAGGGCGCAGCCGCCGACCAGACCGACGAGGAGTTCGTGGCCGCGCCGGGCACGGGCGGCGATGCGCTCGGCGTCGACGGGCTCCTGGGCCACGGGTTCGCCGTCGCCGTAGCCGCCGCGGTTGGGGTTGGGCGGTTCGAAGCCGATGGGGAGGCGGGCGAAGCGCATGGACAGGCCCGGCAGGAAGGCGAGCGCGCACACGGAGAGCGGGGCGCAGACGGCGGCCGTCTCGATGGGCTTGAGGTGGGTGAGCATCGCGACGAAGGTCGTCAACAGGCCGATCGCGGAGGCGAAGACGAAGGCCACGAAGGGGCCGTCGCCACCGGGCGAGACCAGGGTGAGGACGACGGTGGCGACGAGGACGGCCGCGCAGGCGAGCAGGAACTGGAGCCGCCCGATGCCTTCTCCTTCGGAGAAGGGGAGCAGTCCGGAGCCCGCCACGGCGATGTTCGGGAGCGCGCCCAGGCCCAGGGCGACCGCCGAGCCCCGGTCGTCGTACACACGCGCGCGTACGCAGGCGATCGTGACGAGGAGGATGCCGGCGAGGCCGGCGACGATGCCCTGGAGGCTGTTCATGTCGTGGCGGATCTGGGAGCTCCAGGCCACGAACGCGAGCAGCGCGGGCAGGATGCCGCCCGCGACGAGACCGGCGGCGCGCGTCAACTCGCCGTTCCACAGGGCACGGTCACGGGTGACGGCCGAGGCGACCGCCTCGGAGACGTCGTCGTAGACGGCCGGCGGCAGCGAGTCGGCGAAGGGGCGCAGGGTGAGCAGCTCGCCGTCGAGGATGCGCTGCGCGGCGAAGGAGCGGGCGCCGTCGAGGACGGTGCCGTCGCGGCGGACGAGGTGGTAGCCGACCGGGGCACCCTCGGCGAGGCTCTGCTGGGAGAGCCGCAGGATCTCCGGGTACAGGTCGGCGACCGGTACGTCGTCGGGCAGGGCCACGTCGATCCGGCTGTCGGGCGCCACGATGGTGACGCGGCAGAAGCCGAACCCCATGCCCGCTGCGGAAGGGGCTCCGGTGCCCGTTCCGCCGGTCGCGCCGGCCGGCGCGGAGGCCGTGATGCTCACCTGCTGTTCCCCCTCGTCAGTGACGGACGGTTCGCGAAGCTGCCGCGCGCATCCGCCGTAAAGATCCTGTGTAGGTCGTGCCGTGCCACCCGTCTCACCGGTCAACAGCGCCGTCGCGCCCGGGACTCAACGGGATCCGCCTGCTTGGAACGCTGCGGTTTTGCCCGGTTTTCCCGGAACGATTCGCAACTGCTCACACGTCTCACGGGCACCCTACCGCCCGCCGTTGTCAGTGGTTGTCAGTAGGATCACGCAGTGCGGATCGGCGTCCGCCCGACACGGGGCGGCGGACGAAACAACTCGGTCCGGCAAGGGAATTGGTGCGTAGTGAGCCAGATCGTCGTCAAGCGCCCGCCGAGGTCGCTGCCGAAGGAAGTGCCCACGGACGAGGTCATGCTGCAGGCCCCGCCGGAGCTTCCGCGCGGCCAGCAGGAGGGCGCTCTGATGCAGCTCCTGCCCATGCTCGGCATGGGCGGGTCGGTGGTGTTCTTCTTCAACCCCAGTGCCCAGCCCTTCATGAAGATCATGGGCATGGTGATGATCGCGTCGACGCTCGCCATGGGCGTCTCGATGCTGGTGCGCTACCGCCGGGGCAACCAGGGGCAGATGGCCGACATGCGCCGCGACTACCTGCGCTATCTGTCGCAGACCCGGCGTACGGCCCTGGAGACCGCGCGCTCCCAGCGCGACGCCCAGTACTACCTGCACCCTTCGCCGGAGCAACTGTGGGCGTTGGTCGCCGAGGGCAGCCGCGTGTGGGAACGGCGCACGAACGACGAGGACTTCGGGCAGGTGCGGGTCGGTCTCGGCCCGCAGGGGCTCGCCACTCCGCTGATCCCGCCGGACACCGCGCCGGTCGACGAGCTGGAGCCGCTCACCGCGGGCGCGATGCAGCGCTTCCTGGCCACGCACGGCACCCTTGAGGACCTGCCGATGGCGGTCTCGCTGCGCGCCTTCTACCACGTGACGATCAGCGGCGAGCCGGTCACCGTGCGCGGCACCGCCCGCGCGGTCACCGCCTCCCTCGCCTCGCTGCACTCCCCCGAGGACCTGGTCATCGCCGTCGCCACCGGGCGCCAGTCGGTGCCCGAGTGGGAGTGGGCCAAGTGGCTGCCGCACGCGCAGGCGCAGGGCCTCGCGGACGGCGCGGGCAGCATGCGCCTGATCGCGACCGACCCTATGGAGCTGGAGGAGATGCTGGCCGACCGCCTCCAGGGCCGCCCGCGTTTCCACCCCGCCGGGGCGCCGGTGCCCGAACAGCCGCACCTGGTGGTCGTGTTGGACGGCGTCTCCCTGCCGCCGACCTCGTTCCTGGCCGGCCCCGAGGGCCTCCAGGGCGTGACGATCGTCGAGGTCCTGCCCGGCGACCTCAGCAGCGGCCGGGGTGACCTCTCGGTCGTCGTCCACCCGAAGGAACTGCGCCTGGAGTCGGGCCACGGCATGGTCTACGAGGGCACGCCGGACGTGCTGTCGTACGAGGCCGCCGAGGCACTCGCCCGCCAACTGGCGCCGCTGCGCATGGTGTCGGGTGGTGACGACGACGAACCACTGCTCGCCAACCTGGAGTTCACGGATCTGCTGAACCTGGGCGACGCGGCCTCCGTCGACCCCAAGCGGACCTGGCGACCGCGCTCCACGGCCGAGCGGCTGCGCGTGCCGATCGGGCTCGGCGAGGATGGCCGGCCCGTGATGCTCGACCTCAAGGAGGCGGCCCAGGAGGGCATGGGCCCGCACGGTCTGTGTGTCGGCGCGACCGGTTCCGGCAAGTCGGAGCTGCTGCGCACACTGGTCCTCGGCCTCGCGGTGACCCACTCCTCGGAGACGCTGAACTTCGTCCTCGCGGACTTCAAGGGCGGTGCGACCTTCGCCGGTATGGCGCAAATGCCGCACGTGGCAGCCGTGATCACCAACCTGGCCGACGACCTGACCCTCGTCGACCGTATGGGTGACTCGATCCGCGGCGAGTTGAACCGCCGCCAGGAGATGCTCCGCGACGCGGGCAACTACGCCAACATCCACGACTACGAGAAGGCGCGCGCGGCGGGTGCCCCCTTGCAGCCCGTCCCGTCCCTCGTCCTGGTGATCGACGAGTTCAGCGAACTCCTCACCGCCAAGCCGGACTTCATCGAGATGTTCGTGCAGATCGGCCGCATCGGCCGTTCGCTGGGCGTGCATCTGCTGCTGGCCTCGCAGCGCCTGGAGGAGGGCCGGCTGCGCGGCCTGGAGACCTACCTGTCGTACCGGATCGGTCTGCGCACGTTCTCGGCGGCCGAGTCGCGGGCGGCGCTCGGTGTGCCGGACGCGTACGAGCTGCCGAACGTGCCGGGTTCCGGGTTCCTGAAGTACGGCACCGACGAGATGGTGCGCTTCAAGGCGGCGTACGTCTCCGGGGTGTACCGCACGAGTTCGCAGCAGTCCGCCGCGCTCGGCGGGCCGCTCCCGGTGGACCGCCGACCTGTGCTGTTCACAGCGGCGCAGGTGCCGGTGCAGTACGCGCCGCCCGTGCCGCGGCAGCGTCAGGAGGAGGCGGCCGAGGAGAAGGACGACGCGCTCGCCGACACCGTGCTCGATGTGATCGTGCGCCGTCTTGAGGCACAGGGTCCGGCCGCCCACCAGGTGTGGCTGCCCCCGCTGGACAGCCCGCCGTCGCTCGACTCCCTGCTGCCCGGACTCGCGGCGGTACCGGGGCGTGGCATGACCCAGCCCGGCTACGAGGGCGCGGGCCGCCTCGTCGTCCCGGTCGGCCTCGTCGACAAGCCGTACGAGCAGCGGCGCGACCCGCTGTGGACCGACTTCGGTGGCGCGGCCGGCCATATGCAGATCCTCGGCGGCCCGCAGTCCGGCAAGTCGACGCTGCTGCGCTCGCTGATCGCGTCGTTCGCGCTCACCCACACCCCGCACGAAGTGCAGTTCTACGCACTGGACTTCGGCGGTGGCGGCCTGTCCGCCGTGGCCGCTCTGCCGCACGTCGGCGGGGTGGCCTCCCGCCTCGACCCGGAGAAGGTCCGGCGTACGGCGGCCGAGGTCTACGGCGTGATGACCCGCCGCGAGGAGTACTTCCGCGCGGCGGGAATCTCCTCGATCGCGGAGTTCCGCACCCGCCGCGCGCGCGGCGACATCTCCGTCACGGACCAGCCCTGGGGCGACGTCTTCCTCGTCATCGACGGCTGGGGCAACTTCCGTACGGACTATGAGGCGTTGGAACCGACCGTGCTGGACATCGCGGCGCGCGGCCTCGGTTACGGCATCCATGTGATCCTCACGGCGTCGCGCTCCATGGAGGTCCGCGCAAACATGAAGGACCACCTGATGAACCGCCTGGAGCTGCGGCTCGGCGATCCGATGGACTCGGAGTTCGACCGCAAGGTCGCGGCCAACGTGCCGACGGGCGTGCCCGGTCGGGGCCAGACCCCGCAGAAGCAGCACTTCATGGCGGCGGTCCCGCGCATCGACGGCCTGTCCTCCGACACGGACCTCGCGGAGGCTACGACGGCACTCGCGGCCGAGGTCGCCCGCCACTGGCAGGAGCCGGGTGCGCCCGAAGTCCGCCTGCTCCCGCGCGAGTTCGCCGCCGCCCAGCTCCCGCCGGGCGACCGCTTCCCGAACCGGGGCGTCTCCTTCGCGCTCGACGAGGACAACCTGGAGCCGGTGTTCGTCGACTTCGACCAGGACCCGTTCTTCCTGGTCTTCGGCGAGAGCGAGTCCGGCAAGTCGAACCTGCTCAAGCTCATCATCAAGCGCCTCACCGAGCGCTACGACGGCAACGCGTGCAAGCTCTTCGTGGTCGACAACCGGCGTTCCCTGCTGGGCGTGACCCCACCCTCGCACCTGGCCGAGTACATCCCCATGTCGAACCAGATGCAGCACCACATGGACGCGCTGGCCGACCTGATGCAGCGCCGGACGCCCACGTCGGACGTCACGCCGCAGCAGCTCCGGGACCGGAGTTGGTGGCATGGCCCGCAGGTGTTCGTGATCATCGACGACTACGACCTGGTGTCCACGTCGAGCGGCAACCCGCTGTCGGGCCTGACCGAACTCCTGCCGTTCGCCCGGGACGTGGGCGTGCGCTTCGTCATCGCCCGCTCCACGGCGGGTGCGGGGCGCGCCGGTTACGAGTCGTTCATGCAGCGGATGAAGGAACTCGGCGCCCAGGGCGTGGTGTTGGCGGGCGACCCGGCCGAGGGCGACCTCCTGGGCGGCCTGCGGCCGCGGCCGATGCCCGCCGGGCGTGGCGTGTTCGTCTCCCGCAAGCGCGGCAAGCCGCTGGTCCAGATCGGGCAGGTCCCGGACACGGTGGAGTGAGGGCGGGGGCGGCACGGAAACAGCGCTTCCCGTGCTCGACCCCGCACACGTTCGCCGAACGGTCGGCGGCGCGGCACGGACGTACTGCCCGCGCCTCGCGCACGAAGCGCTGGACGAGATCGATGTCGTGGGCGAGTTCGGGACGCAGCACCTTGACGCCGGCGAGGGTGCCGGTGGCGACCTGGTCGATGTAGACCTTGCCCATGCCGCCTTCGCCGAGGACACCGAGGAGGCGGTAGGGGCCGAGGCGGACCGGGCCGCCGGTGCCGAGAGGGTTCATCGCGGGGTCCTTCTTCGGGTGCGGCGAGGCGGTCACCTGAGGGGAGGCGGACAGCCGATCGTCGTCCACGGCGAGGATCGTCCGGGCCTCCGGATACTCGTGGAACTGTTTTCCGGTTGTCCGACACGTGAGTACGGTGCCGTGACTCGCCAGGCTCACCGCCCTCAGTTGCAGCCCGTTCTTGTAGTACGAGTAACGGGTGCTGGCGACCGGTCGCCAGACGGTGTACGCCTGTTGAGCCTCGGTGGTACCTCCCGCCACAGGACCGTGCCCCGCGCCACGTCGACCGCCGTGAGCCCGATGCCCGATGCCCGATGCCCGAACTGATGGTGTACAGCACGCCGTTCTTGAGCGTCGGCGGTCCGTAGATCTGCCCGAGCGCGGTGGCCCACGCCTGTGTCCCGTCGATCAGGCGCAGCGCCTGGAGCTGAGAACCCCCGAGGTAGAGGTAGTTGTCGTCTGCGGCCCACTCGCTCCGGAGCGCGTCGGGCGCGTTGACGTTGTACGGCTTGTCCCACAGGACGGCTCCGCTGCGCGCGTCCCGTACGTCGAGGTGCGTCTGCGACTCGTCCAGAGTCTGGAGGGTCACCAGGTACTCGCCGGCGACCTTTGCGGCGAGGAAGTTCAACTTCCAGCTCCTTCTTGCCCGTTGCGGCAACAGCCGCGTCCACAGCGTCCGGCCGGTCTTGAGGTCGGCGGCGCGCGGGGTACAGGTCCGCGCGGGCAAAGAGCCTTTGTCGGCCGGGACTTGCCCCTGAGCCGCCGCCAGGTACGCGATGTGGTGTGAGACGCACAGGAGTTGGTTCGGCACGAGCGCGGGCGTGGCGTCGGCGAAGCTGGCAGAAGTCGGCTGCGCGTACTCCTGGGGTCTCGTTCCAGGTGTCGATCGCGATCGACTCCGTCGGCCTGACGGGGTCGTGACCGAGCAGGTACAACTGCCCGTCCTGTACGGCCGTCTGCCACCAGTTCGTCGTGATGACAACGTTCCGCTGGAGCCGCCCAGTTGACGGATCACGGATCGAGGCGTTTGGCGGTCGAGTTGAACGGCAGCCAGATCGAGCTGTAGGCCTGGTAAGGCATGAGCAGCCGCCAACCCAGGACGTTGAGGCCGCCGTTGCCGTCGCTGCGACCACTATCGCTGCTGCTGTCGCTGCCTTCGTACTGCCACAGCGGGTCGAGATTGCGTGTCGGCGCGGCGACTTTCTAGCCGGAGAGCCGCCACTCCCCCGGTACCACCACACGCCACCCACAGCCGCGGTCACGGTCACGGTCACGGTCACGGTCACGGCGAACGCCCCGCCCACGGCCAGGAATCCGCGGCGCGACGGCCTCCGCCCGGCCACCGCGGTGACCGCGACGGCGCTCTCCTCGACCGCCGGCGCGGGCAGCCGCTGTGGCACGATCCGCCATATGTCGGCGGCCCGCCTCCCGATCTCCGCGAGCAGGGCGTCGGGCGGGTGCTCGGTGAACTCGCCTCTGCCGTCGTGCAGTTGGGCGGCGAGCTCCGCCACGGAGGGCCGCTTCTCCGGCTCCTCGGCCAGGCACTGGGCGAACAACGGCACGAGCGGGGCCGGTACTTCGCGCAGATCGGCCTCCGCGTACCGCACCCGGTACAGCGGATCCGCCGACTGCCCGCTCCCGAACGGAGCGCGCCCGGTGACCGCGAACACGAGCACACCGGCCAGCGCGAAGACGTCACCGGCCGCGTCGTGTTGCTGCCCGGTAACCTGCTCCGGGGACATGAACGCCGGAGTGCCGACGGCGGCGCCGGTGGCGGGTCAGCGGGTCGTCGCCGATGGCCCGCGCGATCCCGAAGTCGATGACCTTTGGGCCGTAGGCGGTGACGAGGATGTTGGACGGTTTCAGGTCGCGGTGCACGACGTCCGACCGGTGCAGCGCCGAACACAGGGCGGCACCCAACGCCCGCACCGACCTCTCGGGCAGCGGACCCGCACCCCGGACGGCCTCGTCGAGAGCGGGCCCGAGCACGAACTCCGTTGCCAGCCAAGGTGTTTCACCGAGCGGGTCAGCGTCCACGACCTGGCCTCCGAAGCGGTTCCCTATGACCCGCGCCGCGTCCACTTCGAGCCGGAACCGGGTGCGGGCGCCCAATTGGGTCGCGATCGCGGCATGCATGGTCTTGAGCGCGACCGTACGACCATCGGCGGCACGCGCCACGCACACGGTGCCCATGCCGCCGCTCCCGAGCCGGGCGATGAGCCGGTACGGGCCGAGGGGAACGGGATCGTCGTGGGTGAGAGGTGCCGTCGGCATCGGGCTCTTGTCGTCAGGGGCTGGGGAACCGCAGCCGGATACGACAAGCCCGACCGCGCCTACTCGGACAACTGCACCTCGGCGGCCAGCACGGAGGCCGACTGATGGACGACGGCGGCGACGATCCGGCCGGGCAGCCAGTCGGCACCGAGCAACAAGTCGGCACCGAGCCGCCCCGAACCCGGCGGGAACGGCAGTTGGGGAGTCGGACGCCAGTTCCCCGATGATGTCGGAGAGTTGAGGACGATGTGCCGGATCCCGGGCCAGACACCGCGCCACCAGCGAGCACAGCGCAGCTGGCAACTCCCCTCGCTCCGGCGCCGCGTGGCCCGTCGCGGCGTACGCGAGCGTCACACCCAGCGCGTATACGTCCCCCAACGGCCGCGGCTGCCCACCGCCCGCCTGCTCGGGCGCAAGGCGCGCAAGGTCAAGCCCGGGCACCCCAAGCCGCGGAACCCCGTCCGGCGCGGCGGCCGAACGGCCCCGAAACACCCGAGCCGAGGCCCATCAACGGCAAGCAACACACCAGCCGAACAGACCCCCGCATGCGTCAACTCCTGCCCGTGCATCACCGCGAGCGTCTGGGCCAGCGCTACGGCGAGTGCGCGCAGCGTCCGCTCGGGCAGGGGCCGCCGTTGACGGCGAGGGCGATGGGGAGAGGGCGGGGTCTAGGGGCGGGCGTGCCAGGGGGTGGGGTTGGATTCGGGCGGGGGCGGCGAGTTGGGGTGTGGGGTTGGTGGCAGGCGCGGTGTGTTCGGTGGTGGATTCGGCGGCAGGCGCGGCGAGTTGAGTGGTGAGCTCGGCGGCGGATTCAGCGGCGCACGCGGCGAGTTCGGTAGCGGGGAAGACCCAGGGTCCGAGGAGGTAGCGCGAGGTGGCGGCCTCGGCCATGAAGCGCTGTGGGTCGGTGCTCGGGAGGTGGGTGCTCAGCAGTACGGTGCGGTCGCCGTCGGCGCTGCGGGCGATGTAGCGGCGCTCAGGGACGGGGGTGTGGGCGGGGAGGTGGCTGTCGAGCCGGGTGACGACTGTGTAGGGGCCGATCTGCCGTGCAGGGGACGGGAGTTGTCCGCATTCCGACGTGGGCATGGCTTCCGGCATGGGCTTGGGAACGCGCTCACCTTCTCGTCCATGGGTCGGTACGGCAGGGCTCGGCTCCGTACTGCATGGCTTGGTACGGCAGCGGGGTGGGCGCCTCCCGCGCGCGCCCACCCCGGTTTCTGCAACGATCCTCGGCCCTACTGGAAAGGTCCTACTGGAAGTAGCTGGCGGCCTTCTTGTCGCCTTCCATGTAGGTACCGCCCGACGTGTGCACAACGTGGCCGATGCCGGTCAACGCCGTGTGGATGTCGTTGGCTTCCTTGTCCCACTTGTGCAGCTTCTCGTTGAAGGTGTTCTGCGCGTCACCCTCCCAGTACTGCAGGCTCTTCACGACCAGCGCGCGAAGCTCCTGGAGGTCCTGCTCCAGCTGCTTCGCCTCGTTGCCGATCTTGGTGGCCGCGAAGTCCAGCCCGTCATAAGTGACGGAAAGGCCGTCGGAGTTACGGCTCATGCGTGTGTACCTCGTCTCGTTCGTATGGGACCGATGCGGCCAATGAGGCCGGTGGAGTTTGATGCCACGTGGTGGTGCGGTGCCGTGTGATGCTGCGCGGCGGCGTGTGATGGCGCGTGGCTCAGTAGGAGCTCAGCGAGGACACGGTCGGCGCGCCGTCCTGGACGTCAATCTTGTTGACCGCCGCGCGGACCTCGTCTTCCTTGCTGTCCTTGATGTTGCGCGTCGCGGTCATCGCCTCGATGACGTCACCGAGGATGGTGCCGATCTTCTGCAGCGACTCGTTGATCTCGTACTGCTTCTTGTCGAACGCGGCACGACCGATACCGTGCCACTGGCCCTCAAGCCCGTCGATCACACCCTGAAGCCCGTGCACGCGCTTGGCGATGCCGTCGTACTTGTCGAGCATCTGCTTCTGGATATCGACTACTGCGGCATCTTCGAGCTTCTGCTTGTTGGACATAGTCAGCTCACCCTTCTTGTGTTGACTGATTCGCGGTCTGGCTGGAGATCCCGGCTACCTGGCCCGTCGTGCGCGCGTTACGGCTACGCCTGCGCCGGCGATGAGAATCAGTGCGGCTGCGGCGCCGATGGTGATCCAGAGTGTGTTGGTGTTGTTGGACGATTCGGCCGCGCTTGATCCTGCTGCTGAGGTGCCGCCGGTAGAAGTCCTTTGCTGGGCCCGTGACGTGGTTGAGGCAGACGGCGAGGGTGAGGATGCGGAGTTCGCCAGGAGATCCCCGCCGTTGTCCTTCGCAAGGGGATCGACGTTCGCCGGGCCGGCATCGTAGTTGGCGTTTTCGAGGACTACACGGGGCCTGATGAACCCGTAGCCCGCGTACTTACTTGGGTCGTCCTTCGCCCAAGTGCGACCGGCGGTGTCGATCAGGGAGCGGGTGACCTGGTTCACCGTCCAGTTGGGGTGAGCCGACCAGATCAGCGCGGCAGCGGCGGAGGTGAGGGCGGCGGCCGCGCTCGTACCCTTGCTGTCGCAGTAGGCGCGGAAGGTGGCGTTGCACCACGCGGGGATCTCAGCACCCGGCGCCGCGACGTCGACATAGTTTCCATATGAGGAGAACTTCGACACCGTCAAAGACTCATCGGCCGCTGCAACACCGATTACATAGGGATAGCCAGCCGGATAGTCGATGAAGTTGGTCTTCCCATCATCAGCGTTGTTACCGACAGCGGCGATCAACAGCTTCCCCTTGGAGGCGGCGTAGTCAATAGCCGCTTCGTCCTCCTCCGTGGTCATGCCGCCGAACGACATGCTGATGATCTTCGCGTCGGTGTCGGCAGCCGCCCTGAGGGCTTCCGCAGGCTCGGGCGTCTTGTCCTTCTCCGCCCCGCTCTTGAGACCCTCCAACTGCACGCGATACGGGACGATCTTCGCCCCGGGCGCCAGTCCCTGCAATCCCCCGCCCGATCCTGTACCCGCGATCAGCTCTGCCATGGACGTTCCATGCCCGTCGTAGTCAACCGTGGCGTGGTAGGCGACCGCCTTGGGAACGTCATCGGCCAGGACCTGTCCCTTGAGCGAGGGTGTATTTGCGTTCACCCCCGTATCGATGACAGCAACCTTGACGCCCTTCCCCGTGCTGACCTTCCACATCTTCTCGGCCTGCATCGTGTCCAGGTACCACTGCTTCGACTGCTCGTCGTACGCGGCAGCACTCGGGGCGAAACTCACACTCACAGCGGCCAGGGCGCCGACGACCGCGCCCGCGGCACGCGCTCGCCTTCCATAGCGCGCGCTGAGGAGCGCAGCCTGCTCGGCTCGTCGGCTGGTCCCTGACTTCATGGCGTTGTCTGTCCTCGCTCGTGTTCAGTTGACAGCCGGCGGCACGTCGCGCCGCGGCTTGGCGGGCAGGTCTGTCTCTTCGTCTTCGACCAGATAGTCGGGACGCGAGGCCCGCTCCGCGTCTCTCCTGCCATCAGGCTTGCTCTGGTTACCGGGCCCGCGGACGAGACCTGCACCTCCACGCGTCATGCCGTTCCGTTCGGCCCCGGCGATGGAGTTGCGTGCGGTTGGCCTGCCTGTGACGGTCTCGGACGCGCCCGTGCCAGGACGTGCGGTGGTCGACCGGTTCGAGCCGGGCCTCGCGGCGGGATCTGACGCCCCAAAGACACCGCGCTGCCCCGGTCGGCCAGTCGCAGGTCGTGCGTTGGCTGTTTCCTCAGCGCCGACGACCGTGCCGCGCGGAATCCTCGACCCGCCCTTTGCCGATGTGCCAGCTTCGTTCGCGGCTCGTCCGCCCACCACACCGTTTGCACGGCCTGCGCCTGTACTCGGAGCACCGTTGGCTCGTGGTGCTGCAGTGCCACCTGCCCGTGGCGTACCGCCGGTGACACCGCCGCGGCCCATCGCGGACGGCTTCGCTCCCGAGGCAGGGCCCTTGCCCAGCGACCGACCTGTCTCCGTCGCGCGGCCCATCTGACTCGTGGGTCCCCGGCCGGTGGGTCGCCCCGTGCCGGAGTTGCTCGCACCAGGCGTACCGGCTCGCCCCTGTGCAGATGCAGGGGAGCGGAAGCCACCTGATCCACTTGCACCCTTGCCCTGGAGGCCGCCGGGAATCGGGGTCCCGAAGCCGGTCTCGAAGGCGTTGTTCGAGCCGCCGCCTGTTACAGGAGTGCCCATGGCTGGCGCGTTGTGACTGGTCGTGGGCACAGCCGTGGACGGCGGCAGCGTGCCGACACTGTCGATGTTCGTACCGACGGGAGTATCAGGGTGTGTGACCTGCTCGACGACGTGCTTCGAAGTTGTCGGTGTGCCGCTCTGGTCGTGCACGCCGGAGTTGCCCGCCGGTTTCACCGTTGAGTGGTGACCCGCGAGAGTTGTGCTTCCCGTACTACCTGGGGCAGACCTTCCAGGGGCAACGACCTCGGAACGCTTGGGCCGCGGTACTCCCACGTTGGGCATGCTCTTGAACTCAGGAGCCGACTTGTTCAGCTCCACCAACTGGTCTCGGGAGACCGCGTAGTAGGACGACAACCGATTCATCTGGTTGATCGCCTCTTGGCGATCCTTCTCTACGCGTACGGCAGTCGCGTACTCGCTTTTGTCCGCGACCTTTTCAGTCTCCGTGAACTTCTCGGGGCGCTTCCGGACCACTTTCGTATCGGGGGCGGGCATGGCACTGCGTACAGAGGCCAGGCCCACAGCGGCAGCAGTGATCTGATCTCCCGCGCCTCCGGCGAAAACACTCAAGGCATGCGTGCTGAGGACGAGTTCACCGCCCCAGTCGTGAAAGGCCTCGCCCGACTTTCCCGACCACTGGACCGTGCTGATGTGACCACTGAGCTCCTCGGCTGCAGCCTTGATGGCGTCACGCGCGTCCCACAGCGCCTTGCCTGAGGACTCCAGGTCTTCCGGGTTCGTCCGCTGGACCAGGTCGACCATCTCGTTGAGGTCGTAGTGCTCGAAGCTCGTACGACCGTGCATGGCTTGCCCATACGAGGTGACATCGACTGCAGAGCGCACGATGTCACGGAAGAGCCCGCCGCCGCGTGGCCGTTCCTCGACGCCCCGAGCGAAGTCGGTGAAGTGATTCAGGTCGGAGACCCGGTCAAGGTCTGCCTTGTGCTGATCGTCGGTCATCGTCACCCCTTCAACTTGGTGCCGTCGCCGTCGCGCTTGGCGCCTGTGGGGCTCTCGGCGGCCTGGACATCCTGGATCTCCGACTGGATCACCCAGAACCGCCGACGCTGATCCTCTTCAAGGTTGTCGAAGCCGTGCATCGCACCCTGCACCGCGATACCGATCGCCTCGATCTGCAGATGCAGAGTCCTGGAGAGGGAGGTGAGCTTGTCGTGAACCGCGTGGTACTGGTCATACAGGCCGTCTGCCTCATGGAAGGCGCCTCGCCCTCCGCTGTGGAGCGAACCGAGGTTGATCGTCTGGGCGCCCACCCGTGTCGGATTCCCCGCCGACCCCTCAAGATCACGCAGAACCTTGTCCACCCGGTTCACGAAGACGGACAACACATCTCCGCTGACCTCCAGGTCCTTGGCCCTGGTAGCCGACACGCCCCCCACCATGTCTGCCGGAAGCACGACGTTCCTCCCCGTTTCCCCGTACATCCATCGGCCGCGGCCCGACCGAGGACGCTCAATCACTCACCGTACGATCGCAAAGCGAGCCGCGTCTGACAACGCGTTTACCACTGTAGTCAACCTGTACATCGGGGCCAACCGGCCTGTGTGTTAACTCAGTTACGACACCGGACCAGGCGTCACATTTTGCCCGTTTTGCCGCCCGGCAGCTCGCGGATCATGCACCTTCAGTGGCGTTCCCCCATCACAGAGCAGCCAACCATGGCCATGCCAGACGGGGCGGACTCGACCCACCCCCCGATCTCCATCAAATTTCCACACGCGACGGGCGGGGCAGCGAAGGCAACGCCCCAGCCCGTTTGCACAGTTGCGCTCCCCGCCAGCCATCACCGCCATAAGGCACCTTCAGGCGCTCCACCAGCCACAAGCCACCGGGCATGGACCACGAGCCACCAGCCACCCGCCCCTCCCGACCTCCGGGCAGCACCTCAGGCCCCCCGACCCGCATCACGGTCGACCCGACCCTCGACCGCAAGATCGAGAAATCTTTGCGACTACAAAACCTGAGCCTGACAAACCGATTGCTACGTTGACGCGGACTTTCCCTGTCGCAGGCGCACTCATTGCGTAAAGCGAAGATGACGAAGGCCACGAAGACGACAGGGCATGACGGAACACGGCGGTAACGGGGAGGTATCCACGCATGGCGTGGGACGAGTGGGAGCAGCTCAAGAGCCAGGCGGCGGAGCGGCACTCGGCGAAGATGGAGCTCAACCAGCTCCCGGCGGACCCGGGCGGCGGGGGCGGGGACAGTCCGCAGGGTGATCTGCGGGTCAGTCAGAAGGACTTGGCCGCTGTCGGCGATGCCGCCTACCGGCTCCACCAGGACCTCACCCACTTCAGCACCTACGTCCGCGCCGCCTCCCTCACCGCGGCCGGCGGACTCAAGAAGCAGGGCTTCGCGCTCGGCGCCGCGCTGGACCACGTCGCCGAACGCTGGGCGGACCAGACCCGGTCCCTGCTTGACGCGACCGCCCACATCTCGAATCACCTCGACTACACCAAGGGCGCTCACGCCGGCGACGAGGTCTATATCGCCAACTCCATCAGCAGCATCTCCACCCTCGACGACGGCTTCGACCACCGGAGCGGGCAGAACTGATGGATCTCGACACGCTCCGGTACGGCAACTTCGACCAGCTCGGCGAGGCCGTCACGGACTGGCAGCAGATGACCAAGAAACTCGCCGATCTCAAGAAGGACGCCGAGGACAACCTCAAGGCCAAGGCGGACAAGGCGGATTGGGCCGGCCTCAACGCCACTGTCACGCGCGAGTTCGTGGACAAGACCGCCACCGAGTTCGGCGACGCGCACACACAGGCTGACTCGATCTCGAAGATCCTGAGTGACACGCACGGTGAACTCGTCGGTTACCGCACGCAGTTGAACAGCGCCATCGACCGCTGTGCCAAGAAGCACCTGACCGTTGTGGACACCGGCGACGGCACCTTCGTAGTCACCCAGAACACCCGCCCCGACTGGGCGTCCGACCCCAGCGGCAAGGCCGACACCACGAGCCAGCAGGACATCGACACGCTCCGCACGGAGATCGCGCACATCCTCGGCAAGGCCACCGAGAGCGACAACAGCGCCGCCAAGGTTCTCCAACTCCTTGTCGACCAGGCCGAGTACGGCTTCTCCGACGCCGTGTACGCGGACCGCGACTCCGCCGCCAAGGCCGTAGAAGCCGCCGACAAGCTGGCCAAAATCCTCGCCAAGGATCCGGGCGACGTCACCGACACCGAGCTGGACTCGCTCAACACGACGCTCGCCCAGTACAAGAACGACCCGCTCTTCGCGGAGAAGTTCGCGACCGACGTCGGCGCCAAGAGGACCATGGAGTTCTACGCGGGCCTGGTCGACGACGCCCAGTTCGCCGTCAACCCCCGCTCCCGCGAAGGCCTTTCGGCCGCACAGAAGGAACGGATGAAGCTTGTCGAGGGCTTCGAGAAACAGCTCGGCATGACGCTGGCCACGGCCAGCCACTCCGACAGTGACGCGATGCGGACGTGGAAGTCCGACGCCATCGCTCTCGGCGGCCAGAACGTACGGCCCAACGGCGAGAACCCCGTCTACGGCTTCCAGGCGATGAGCAACCTGATGCGCAACGGGGAGTACAGGACCGACTTCCTCCACGACTACGGCGACCACCTCATCGCCTACGAGAAGTCGCACACGTCGGACGAGTACGGCGGCCTCCAGCGCCGCGTCACCCGCGAGGACGTACTCCCCTGGGACCACTCCGGCCAGTGGGAGCAACTCCACTACGGCGACGCCAACGACGCCGGGCGCGACCCGATGACCGGGTTCATGGAGGCCCTCGGTCACAACTCGGACGCGTCGACGCAGTTCTTCAACGAGGGCGACAACTTCGACTACCTGGCCGACAAGCGCGAGTGGCCCGAGGACTACGTCGGCCAGCACGCGAAGACCATCGCGGGGTACGACTCGCTGGGGCACGCGTTGGAGTCCGCGACGACCGGGGCGCCGTACGACGCCCATCCGCCCGCGCTGCACCGCGACGCGGACACCGCCAAGGTCGCCGAGAAGGTGGTCGCGCTGTACGGGCGGGACGCCGAGTACAAGGGCCACGACCAAGTCGGCCTCAGCGGTGCGCAGTTGATGCACAAACAGCAGGGCATCTCGGACAGCCTCGGGAAGATCGGGGCCGCGTACATCGACGACATCGACTGGGCCATGGACCATGACGCCGACAAGTCGCTCTACGCCATGGACAACGGGGGTCGCAGCTCACTCGGCGAGCGCGCGCACTTCGACGCCAAGGGCCTCGGGGTCACCAAGTTCCTGAGCACGCTGGGGCAGGATCCGCTCGCGTACACCGAAGTGGGTCAGGCCCAGCAGGTGTACAGCACCTCCCTGGTCGACGCGCACCCGCCGACGGTCGACGCGCAGGGTCATGTGCACAGCGTCCAGGCCGAGACCGCGGTGCGTACGGGAGCCGAGGTCCAGGGCACACTCGACAAGTCTCGCGCCGAGCAGATCAAGGCTCACGGGCAGGCCATGGACGAGGCGTACAACAAGGCGATCGACGCCCGTATGGACCGCCAGAAGATGGTCGTCGGCGCGGTCACCGGAGGGATGTTCGCGCTCGTGCCCGAGGCGGAGACCGGTCTCGCGGCCACGGTGATCCCCATCGTCAGCGATCAGACCAGCGAAGTGTCGGGCACGCTGATCGAGAAGAACCTGGACGCGTACACCGAAGCGCAGCACAGGGACAATTCCGAGCAGTATCACGCCGAGGGAAACCAGGTCTTCGAGCACGGTTTCAAGGCATCGATGCAGCCGGCGTACGCGGTGCTCGACAGGGCCGACCATGAGTCCCGTTGGACCCGCGACAGCTATCAGACGCTCAGCAACGCGCTGCGCAGCGCACACCAGGACGGTTACACCAGCGGAAGCCAGCTCCAAGAAGACGTCGGCCAGCTCCCCTCCTCCGAAGGCTGAACCATGACCTTCTCCATCCCGAAGTCAGCGCTTCCGGCAGCGGTGGCCGTTCTCGCGGTCGCGCTCTGCGGCTGCTCGTCGAAGTCGACGCCGACGCCTGATCCGAGTTCTTCGAGCAAGGGACAGGCGGCATCGCAGGTGTGCGGCTCCCTGCTGAACGGCGAGCCCGCGTCCGCCCTGGAGAGGCTCACCGGCTCCCAGCACTTCGCCGAGTCCTCGCTCGTTCTGGACGAGAAGGTCAGGAGCCTCTCCGAGGCGAAGCAGAAACTACTCGGCGACTCTTCCTTCTCAGACCGGGGCAAGGAATTCGATCTCTGTCTGCCGGTCGCCACGGACGAGCTCACCGGAGGTCAACTGACCATCTCCGCCCAGTGGGTCAAGGTCGAGGCCGGAGACCACACCGAGAAGGGCGCCAACGGTTGGACGCATTTCGACATCGTGGGTGACGGTAAGGGGGCCGCGAGTGAGCCGTACGCGAGCGCGGCGTCCGACACCTCTCAACTCGTCTTCCGCTGCCCTGTCGGTCCCGGACGCGAGAAGAACACGGCGATCTCCGTGGGCATCACGACGTACAAGCTCGACCGGAACCACGATGCTCAAGCCCCTGAAGACCTGACCCGCATCGGGTACGGGGCCGCCGTGAAGCTCGCCAAGCAAATGAACTGCCTCCAGGAGAGCAAACTCCCCGCAAAGTTGGGCAACTTGAAGAAGTTCACCTGACCGGTGATCAGGCGCCACTCGCTTCCGGCCCCGCCCACCCACGCGCCCCGAACCTTCACAACTGACATTCGAAATAAAATGGACATGGCCTAAATTTTCCCTGGCCCGGGTTGCTAACTTGACCGCACAGCGAGGACGGGACGCATGATCCCGGCCGACAGAAGCATCGGTCGCCGGCGACACGGGGGAAGGTTACTGCCCATGGGGTGGGACGAATGGGAGCAGCTCAAGGGTGAGGCGCTGGCGCGCCAACAGGGCACCACGCACATGCGACTCAACTCGATCCCGGCCGATCCCGGCGGTGGCGGCGGCAATCCGCAGGGCGACCTCCGTGTCAGCCAGAGCGACCTCGCCGCGATCGGTGACGCCGCGTACGAGCTGCACCAGGCGTTCCAGCACGACAGCGACCTCGCCCGCATCAGCTCGATGAAGGCCGCCGGCGGCCTCAAGAGTGAGGGCTACGAGATCGGCTCGGCGCTGGACCACGTCGCCGAACACTGGGTGGACCAGGTCCAGTCGCTCCTCGACGCGACGGCCCACATCTCCAATCACCTCGACTACACCAAGGGTGCGCACGCGGGCGACGAGGCATACATCGCGGGCACGCTCAGCAGCATCGCCACGCTCGACAAGGGCTTCGACGAGCGGAAGGGCAGCTGAACCCGATGGATCTCGACGCGCTCCGCCACGGCAACTTCCACCAGCTCGACGAAGCGATCACCGACTGGCGGAACATGGCGAAGAAGCTCAAGACGCTCGCCACCGACGCCGACAAGAACCTCAAAGGCAAGGCCCACAAGGCCAATTGGGCCGGAGCCAACGCCACAGTCACGCGTGAGTTCATCGACAAGACCGCAGGCGAGTTCTCGGACGCCCACACTCAGGCCGACACCGTTGCCAACATCCTCAGCGACACCCGCGGGGAACTCGTCGGCTACCGCGACCAGGTGAACGAAGCCGTCGCGGGCGGTCAGAAGAAGAACCTGACCGTACTGGACACCGGCCAAGGCACTTTCGTCGTCACCAGGACCACCCGCCCCGACTGGTCCTCGGATCCGAGCGGCCAGTCCGACGCGGTCAGTCAGCAGGAGGTCGACGCCCTCCGCGACGAGATCCAGCGCATCCTCACCAAGGCCGCCGAGAGCGACTCCACCGCCGCCAAGGCACTGCGCCTCATCGTCGATCAGGCCAAGTACGGCTTCTCCGACGCCAGTTACGAGAACCGGGACGCCGCGGCGAAGGCCATCGCCGACGCCGACGCGATGGCCAGGATCCTCGCCAAGAACCCGCACGACGTGACGAACACGGAACTCGCAAGCCTCAACGCCAACCTGGTCAAATACAAGAACGACCCTCTTTTCGCCGAGGAGTTCGCCGAACAGGTGGGACCCAAGAAGCTGCTCACCTTCTACGCCGGTATCGCCGACCCCTACCAAGCCGGGTACGACCCCGAACGCGGCAAGCAGGCCAAGCAACTCCAGAAGAACCTCGGCATCGTCATCGGTCAGGCCACGCTCTCCGACAGCGACAAGATGCGGAGCTGGGAAAAGCAGATGACCAAGCTCGGCCCGGACCAGCTCGGCACCGACGACGCGAGCAATCCGACCGGCTATGCCGTCATGAGCAATCTCATGCGCTTCGGCGACTACGACGACCAGTTCCTCAACGACTACGGCGACAAGCTCCTCGCCTACGACAAGCAGGTCAACGGCGAGGGCATCAGTCTCTGGGTCAACAACGCCAACCAGGGCGACCTCAACTACTGGGGCTACAAGAACGACCGCGGCCGCGATCCGGTGACGGGCTTTCTGGAGGCGTTGGGGCACAATCCGGGAGCGTCGGAGCAGTTCTTCGCTCGGCCCGACGTACCGGAGGGCGCCGTGGACAGGGACACCGTCGACGCGAACTCCGAACTCAACGAGCACCTCAAGTACCTGACCCAGGAGCGCGTCTGGGTGTCCGACGCCACCATGGAGGGCGACCACGACTTCGTCGCCGGGCGTGACTCGCTCGGCCATGCCCTCGAAGCCGCCACGACCGGATACGCGTACGACGCCACCACGGACACCGTGAAGGCCGGTGGTGACCATCGCACGGCCGCTACCGCCGCCGTGATGGAAGAGGTGGCCTACCTCTACGGGGGCGAGGACGGCCCGAAGTTGCTGCACGACCAGCCCGAACTCGCAGACAGCCTCGGCAAGATGGGCGGCGCGTACATCGACGACATCGACTACGAACTGTCCGGTATCGGCGACCACAGCAAGGACGCGAGCGACTTCCCGGCCCAGTACGCCGGACGCGCACAGTTCGGGAACCAGGGAGCCATCGACTTCCTGAGCGTCCTCGGACAGAACGAGGACTCGCACAAGGCCGTGACAACCGCTCAGCACCTCTACACATTGAGCATGCTGGACGCGAACCCGGCCACGAGTGAGGCCCACATGAACCACGCCCGTGACGTCATGGCGGTCGGGGCCGAAGCCCGAGGCATCCTCGACAACTCCCGTGTACAGCAGGCGGAGACGACCTACGGCGAGAACTCCGAAGAAGCCAACAAGGCCCTGGGCAGGTCGGCCGACTGGAAGAAGCTGGTCGTGGGAGCAGTCGTCGCGGGCGGAGTCGCGGCCGTGCCACTGCCCGGCTCGACGGCCGCCGCACTCGTCATCGCCCCTCTCGCCGCGGACACCCTCACCGACGCGGCCAACACCCTGCTCGGCCAGGAGATCGACAAGGCCACGGACGACGCCGAATCCGACCCGGTCAACCAGTCGCAGGTGACCAGTCGGCAGTTCTACGGCAAGGGAGTCGACGACCTCGGATCAACCTACGACTCGTACTTCAAGGACCACCCGCAGGCACGGGCGACGGCCGACGAGCAGCAGTGGATCGAAGAGACGAAGAGCAGCTATCTGGGTACGGGCTCGCACGAGAACGACTACCGGGGCCGGCCTCCGTACAAGGACTGACCAAGGACAGGGAATGCGTCGAATCACAGGGCGTGCCACTCGAATGAATGCCCTCGCCATCGCCGCGGCGGTCGTACTCGTCGGCGGTTGCAGCAACAACGCGGACGACAGCGGTGCCGGAGGACAGAACACCGGTGTAGCGGCGGGGAAGGTGTGTGACGGAACCCTCGACGCCTCGGCTTCGGCTGCGCTGCGGCGGCTGGCAGGTTCGGATCGGTTCGACGAACTCACCGGAACGAATGAGGCGGGCGAGCCCAACACGTTCTCCGTGAGCAGAGCCGTCAAGCATCTGCACGACGAGTACGTCAAACGGAGTGCCTGCAGGGTGTACAAGTCCGGCGACACCAGTGACCAGCCACTTCTGGACGTCCGTTTCTCGGCGTCCAGCAATCACCCCTCCGCTTCCGCCGAAGCATCCACCGGCGACCGAGTCTCCTATCCCCTGGGCGTCTACGCACTGGCCGGCAGCAACGGAGCGGATCTCTTCTTCCGCTGTACCACCAAGGCAACGACCGACAACGCATCCGTCGGTGACACGAACTACGTGAAGGCGGAGATGTCCGCCGTGGCCAACAACATGCGCGGCGACAGTGTGAACCAGGACCGGATGGTGGTTCTCAACTCGATGGCCAGGGCAGTCGCCGAAGCCGCGGGCTGCGCGTCTACGGCCGCGCTGCCGGCCAAGGTCCCGTCGGGCGAGGGCACCTGACGTAGGGGTAGCGATGACCACAGTTGCAGCCAAGGGGACTGCTACGGAGTCGCGGGCGCAGAGCAGCCGTGTGCCTTCGCCGAGTGCTCGGCGAAGGTTCGTAGCGCGGTTTTCGCGTAGGCGCGTTCCGTTTCCGTCGGCTGCCGCTGGTCCACCGCACCCGTGCTCGCCCTCGGCGCCCGCTCCACTCTGAACACCGCCCGTTCGCCATCCACCGGGCACGCGGCGCTCCCCCAGTAGCCGCCGTCGTCCAGGAATTGTCCTGTGGCGGCGTCCGCGAGGGTGGGGACCGAGGTGTATCTGTCCAGCCCGTAGGCCGCCTTCAGTTGGGCCGCGTAGGGGCCGAAGTCAGCCTGGAGGGTGTAGCGGTGGTTGCCCAGGCCGTCGTCGCCCAGGAGGCAGGTTTCGCTGGGGGCTCCCGCTCGGGTCGTCTCCCTGGCCGTCGTCACGCCGGTGGTCGTGGGGATGGCCGCGCAGGTGCCGGACGCGGTCGACAGGGGCTCGAACTCCTCCTCTGTGACCGGGAGTCCGATGGTGCGGATCGTTCGGTCGCCCAGGTCGGTCGCGCAGCCGTAGGTCTTGGCCGCTTTCGTGGCCGTGCTCGTGGCGATGCGTACGTGGGCGGGGCGGGTGGCCGGGTCGTCGAGGTCTGTGCCGAGGTCCGCGTCGACTGTGACCGTCAGGCCCTGGACCCGTCGGCCGCCCGTCGATGACTTATCGCTGTCCTTGCCGCAGGTCAGGGCGAGCGTCGTCGTTGCCCCGCCGGAGGTGCTGAGGGTGCTGTCCATCGCGAAGAGACCGGACCAGCCGTGGCCGACGGGGACGGACAGCAGACCGCCGTTGGAGGCCCGAGCGAAGGACGCGTGGTAGAGGGAAGGGAGTCGGTCGCCCTCGCCGATTCTCGTCGTGTCGACGACGGTGACCTTCGCGCTGCGGTCGCCGACGGTGAGCGTGCACGTGTCGAATCCGTTGCCCGACCCGGTCTTCACGTCCAGGTGGTCGTCGCCCAGTACCGCACGGACGTCGCCGACCGACAGCATGCCTCCGCACGCCCGACCCGCCTCACGGTCATCCATGCCGTACAGCCAGATCGATGCCCCTACGGCCACCAGCACGCCCGTCGTCGCCAGTGCCGTACGCCGGACGATGTGCCTTCGTCTCAGCTCCACTGCTCCACCTCCCCCAGCAGCTTCGTGTCGTGGCAGTGCTGTGTCTTCGGCCAACCCGCGGGGGCGTTCAGGTAAGTGGTCATCAGTTTCTTTGCGCTGCCGGAGAGTTCGGCGCGGGCCGCCTCGGTCATCTTGAACCCGCCGTAGTCCAGATCCAGCGAACTGTCGATGTTCGGGCTGACCGAGACGCGGTGGTACGTCGTGCCGCCCACGCACTCCGACCGGGCCCACAGGGCGAGTTGGGCGCCGACGTTCGTGACGGCGTCCGGGCCGGGGCCGAGGCCGGGGTACTCGCCGTCCCCTACGTAGTCGCGGTACGCGCTGCGGCCCAACTCCCCCGACCAACTGGTGGCGTCGAGGGCGACGGGGTCCAGTTCGGTCGCCTGCGGGTCGCTGTAGTTGCCGCCCGAGTCCCTCCGGCGGTCGGCGCTGCACACACTCAGCAGGGGGGACTGTTGAAGGTCGCCGACCGCGGTCCAGGTGCCCGGCGCCGGTGCCGAGTCCTTGGCCGACATCCATCCGCATTTCGCGACGCTCCGGCCCGGCTCGTCGACACGGATCACTCGCGTGGGCGACTTCAGCGCACTGCCGCAGTGTTCCCGCCGCGCCACAGCGTTCGCGACCTGGACCGCGACTCGGAACTCCGTGTGTACAGATGCCTTGGACACGCCCACGGAGACGTACATCTGTGACGCCGAACGGGCGCGCCCGGCAAGGCCGTTCGGGCATTCCGCCACGATCCAGATGTTGCCGTCGTCGTCGCTCGCGCGGCCGGTGACGCCGGGGGCCTCGTAGCCAGGTGACAGGAGATCGTCGGTCTTCAGTGCGTACGGGAGGTGGTTGACGAGGGTTGCCGCTTCGACGTGTACGCCGCCCCGATCGCCCCACTCCAGGCTGCAGTTCAGCAACGAGCGGCTCTCCTGGCCGGGTTGGAGAAGGGTGCCGTACTGGTCGAGTGATCCCCGTGCGTCGTCCGGTACCCGGTCGCTGAGTTCGTCGTACGGCAGCAGGCCACCGCACGCCTTCTTCAACTGGGCCCTGTTGGCGGCGAGATGGCCACTCCCGTCGCCCGTCACCAGCAGCGTCACGCCGACCGCCGTGAGCAGGCCCAGCGTCAGGGTTCCGGCCAGCGGGAACCTCGGCTTCTTCAGCCTCACGCCGGTCAACACACCCCGTCCCGCATCGCGCTCGTCAACTCGCCCTCGCTCCAAGCCATGTCGTCGGCGACGCCGAAGCCGTGGACGCACGTCCAGAGGCCGACACCGGCCTTCGCGCCGAGGTCGACGCGGGCCACAGTGACGGAGGCGTCGGAGACTTCGGGGGCCGACGGGTTGATGCCGGTCCGCCAGGCGCGCACATGTTCCGCCAACACGCCATCACCGTCCGCCCCTATCACCCGCCCGCTCCGCTTCCCATCCGCTGACGCCGCCGCCGAGCATCCCGTACCGCCACAGCCGTCCCCCCGAGCCCCGCGACCGCGACCAACCCGCCGACGACCACGTACGTGCCCAGTCGTGTGTTCCGTTCGTCCGCCGTCTCGCCGAAGTGGACCGGGGTGACCGAGGGGGCCTCGCCCTTGGCCACGCCGCCCTCGGGCTTGGGGGATTCGACGGGGTGTTCGGGGTCCACATCCGTCAGGGCCTTGACCGGGTCCACGACGCCCCAGCCGACCAGGCGGTCGTGGCCGGAAATGGAGCGTTCCGCGGTCTGTTCGATCTGGGCGACGATCTGCTGGGCCGTCCAGTCGGGGTACTTGGACTTCAACAGGGCCGCCACGCCCGCGACATAGGGCGCCGAGAAGCTCGTACCGTTGTCGGAGCAGTGGCCGTTGCCCGGGACCGTGGAGATCATGTCGACGCCGGGGGCGGCCACGCCGACGAAGTCGCCGGACTGGGAGAAGGAGGCGCGTTCGTTGTTGCGGTCGGAGGCCGCTACGGCGAGGACGCCCTTGTAGGAGGCCGGGTAGGTGATCTGGACGTTGCCGCCGAGGCCGTCGTTGCCGGCCGAGGCGACGACCACGACGCCCCGTTCCAGAGCATGGTTCACGGCCGCTTCGAGGGTGTCGTCGGGGGCGACCGCGTTCGCCGTGTCCTGGGAGATGTTGATGACGCCGGCGCCCTTCTTGACGGCGTCATCGATCGCCGCCGTCAGGGTCGCGGCCGTGCCGTCGCCCTCCGCGTCGTTCTGCTTGATCGGGATGATCGTCGCGTCGGGGGCCAGGCCCACGAAACCGGTGCCCTTGGCGGGGCGGGCCGCGATGATGCCCGCGACGCGCGTGCCGTGGCCGACCGTGTCGGTGGTGCCCTGGTTGTTGCCGCGGTCGATCTTCTCGCCCTTGGAGTTCTTGGTGGGCAGGAGGTTCTCCCCCGCCGACGCGTCGACCGCCTTCTTCAACTGCGGGTTCTTGACGTCGACTCCGGTGTCGATGACGGCCACCTTGACGTTCTTGCCGGTGGACTGGGCCCACAGCTCGTCCAGGTTGACGCGTTGCAACGCCCAGGGGCGGCCCGTGTACGGCTTCGACGGGAACGTGCACTGGCCGTCGTCCGCCAGGGCCGGGGTCGCCAAAGACAGCGACAGCGGTACGGCCAGCATCGACGTCGTCACCGTGAGCGTGACCGCGGCCGACCCCGCCGCCGTACGGACCAGCCCGCGAGTCCTCAACATCCGTGTGACCGGCATGAGTTGGATGAGTTGCATGAGTTGATGCCCCCGTCGCGCCTACGAACCCTGCGGCTGGCGTGCCGCCGCCTCCGACAGGCGCGGGCCCGTCGGCAGGAACGTCGACCACTCCGCGGGGACCGGGGTGGGGGTGACCTTCTCGTAGCCGAGGCGGGTCTGGGCGATCTTGGCCTCGCTCAGTTCGTCCTTGCGCTGCTTGGCCGTAGTACCGATGCCGCTGTCGTCCGTGGCGCTGTCGCTGTTGGACTGCAGGGCGTAACGCAGGCCCGTGTCGGTGACCAGGAAGACGGGTCCCGCGTCGGCCTCGGTGCCCATGACCTGGCGGTAGAGCTGACCGGAGCCGGCCGTGACGTACGCGCTGGAGGAACCGGTGGGGAGGGGGGCCGGGAAGTCGGTGCCCGCCCAGGTGGAGAGTGTCGTCTTGTTGCCGCTGCCCACCGAACGCAGCACGTTGCAGACCGTGTTGCGGCCGCTGGTGGCGCTGGTGCCGTCGTTGACCGTCTTCGGCATGTACGTCGGCCAGTTCTTGTCGGCCTCGAAGGTCGTGCTGTCGGCGACCGCGCCGGGGCTGACCGGCTGCGCCTCGCCCGTCTGTCCGACCGGGACGAGGTCACCGCTGTTGAGCAGCAGCGTGGCGACGAACTCCGTGATGCGGGCGACCTTGCCGGGCAGCACCACGTAGTACTTCAGCGCCTGACCGTCGTTGGCCTTGATGACCTCGCCGACCTTGTCGTAGGCCCCCAGCTGGCTGGAGGCGTTCGCCTTCGTGCCCGGGGTGCCGTCGGTGATCTTCGGGATCTCGATCGCGTCGCCCTTGTGGAGGGTGTCGAGCCACTCCTGGGAGACGCGTTGCGGGGCGCGGCCCTGGGTGTCGAGGGCCTTGAGGAGTTCGTTGTCGGAGGAGTCGGCCAGCGGGTAGGCGGTGCCCTTGGCGTCGACGACGTACTGCTTCTTGCCGTCCGGGCCGACGACGTACATGAGGTCGCCGCCGGTGAGCTTGTCGCCGCCCTCGGTCTTGGACCAGTCCTTCTTGGCGAGGACGAACGACGCCTTCTGGATGGACCGGCCGCCGGCGGAGGGGCTCTCGCAGACCGCCCAGCGCTTCGCCGCCTCGGCCTCGTCGGAGGAGGGCAGGCGGTCGGGGGCGTACGGGATGCCGATGGTGGCGCCGTGCGGGGGCTTGCCGCTGTCGAGGACGTTCTCGTCGACCGTGATGACGGAGTCCTTGCTGGGGTCCAGCAGGAGTTTGGCGGAGGCCATGTTGAGGACCGGGTGGAGTTGGGCCTCCTTGCCCGTCTTCAACACCACGTACCGCGTGGTCGACTTGCTCGCCACGATGACGTGCTCGTTCGGCTTGGACCAGCCAGGCGGGGCCGTCGGCTTGAACATGCCGATACCGCCGAACACCGCGAGGATCACCACGCCGACGACGATGCCGGGCACCAGCGCGCTCAGCGGCTTCGGCGCCCCTTCTTCCGAGCCCGTGGGCGACGGCTGCAGGAAGGACGCGAGCGTGCGGCGCTTCGCGAAGGTGTAGGCGTTGAGTTCGTCACGCCGTGATGCCATCAGTGTCCGCTCTCTCCCCGTGCGGAGCCGTGGAGGACCTGTGGAGATACGTCCCCTGCCCCCGATTGCCTCTGATACCTACGGTGTCAGACCCGCCCCCTACTATGCCTGTTGCGTGGGTGTGCTTGTGTCACGGGTAGGGTGCTCTGGCCTTGAGGGGACCAGAGCGCAGGGAATTTCGGGAGAGTTCGGGGGTTTTGGAGTGATGGCTTCCGCAACGCGGAACCGGTCGCGATCGCAATCAGCATCGAGATCGGGGGCGGATTCCCGATCGGGCACGCCGCATCTGAAGTCCCGCTCGGGGCGCGGGGGTTCGTTCACGACCCAGCGGCTGGTGCTGCTGGAGATCGCCGCCGCGCTCGTGGTGTCAGGCTGGCTCGTCGGCCCGATGGCGCTCGTGCCCGCCGTCGTGCTCGCCTCGCTGCTCGTGGTCCTCGCTGTCGTACGACGCCGGGGTCACTCCCTGCCGGAGTGGCTCGGCACGCTGCTGGCGCTGCGCGCCCGGGTCCGGCGGGCGGCGAGCACACCGGTGCCGCCCGGGACCGACGCCGGTCTCGCGCCCGCCGTGGAGTGCGACCCGAACCTGCGGACGTACAGCTACCACCGCGGCGACGACCGCGACCAGCGGCCGGTCGGGATGATCGGCGACGGCGACTTCCTCACCGCGGTCCTCCAGGTGGAGTCGGACGCGGGCGCGCTGCGTGCCGAGCGCGGGCGCAGACCGCTGCCTGTTGGACTCGTGCGGGACACCCTCGAAGTCGACGGTATCCGCCTGGAATCGGCGCAGATCGTGGTGCACACGCAGCCGGCGCCCGCGCTGCACCTGCCGCAGCAGTCGGTCGTGGTGAGCAACTACGCGCCGCTGCAGGCCCAGACGGGCTCCCCCGCGGTGCGCATCACGTGGATCGCGCTGAAGCTCGACCCCGAGCTGTGCCCCGAGGCGGTGGCCGCGCGCGGCGGCGGGCTGATCGGCGCGCAGAAGTGTCTGGCCCGGTCGGCGGAGCACCTGTCGAGCCGGCTGTCCGGTGCCGGTCTGCGGGCCAACGTGCTCTCGGAGGAGGAGCTGACGGCCGCGATCGCCACCTCCGCGTGCGCCAACCCGATGGTGACCGCGCAGGCCGGCCGGACCGAGGCGCCGCAGCGGCGGACCGAGGAGTCCAGCCGCAGTTGGCGCTGCGACAACCGCCGGCACACCACGTACTGGGTCCGCCGCTGGCCCCAACTGGGTGACTCCGGCACCTCGTTGGCGCAGCTCGTGGCCCAACTGACCGCGGTCCCCGCGCTGGCGACGACGTTCAGTCTGACGCTGGCCCCGGGCGAGCAGCAGGACGTGGCGCTCACCGGGCACCTGCGGATCACCGGCCGCAGCAACCAGGAACTGACGGACGCACGGCGCGAGTTGGAGCAGGCAGCCTGCCAGGCACGTACCGGACTCGCCCGTCTGGACCGCGAACAACTCCCCGGCGTTCTCGCCACGTTGCCCCTCGGAGGTGCCCGCTGATGACCATGACGCCCACAGAGCCCCGGGCCACCGGCCTCACCTCCCGACTCCGCGCCGGATTCGGCCTGCTCGGCCCCCGCCATCCGCGCCACACGCTGCCCGTCGACCAGGTGGAGGCGCTGTCGCTGCCCATCGGGGACGACGGCGTGGTGGTCGGCATAGACCCCGAGGGCCGGCCGGCCGTGCTCGGGGTCAACCGCCCTACGCCGTACGACATCCTGCTCATCAGCGGCCTGTGGACGGCCCAGGTGCTGGCGCTGCGCGCGGCGGCCACGGGGGCGCGGGTCGCCGTGGAGACGGGGCGGCCGCAGGCCTGGATGCAGATGGTGCACGCGATGGGCGGCGGGCAGAACGGCCTGGCGGTGTACGACGTCGGCCGGGTCCCCCCGCAGGGCGCCTCCGCCGGTACGCCCGTGCTGGTGGTGCGGGACTGCGGTATGCGGCCGCCGCGCGGGCGGGTGACGTCGGCGCCCTGGCAGTCCGTGCTCACGCTGCTGCCTTATCTCAGCCCGGTCGCACCGCGGTTGATGCGGCAGGCGCGGCTGGTGGGCGTGCAGCGGGTGTCGCCGGACGAGGCGGCGGAGATCGGGCGCGTGATCGGGCTGCCGCGCCTCGACCTCGACGCACTGCCCACGCTGCCCGACGGCGTCACGCTGTGGTGCACGGAGCGGGATCGGCAGTACGTGATGACCCAGCCGACGGACGCGGAGATCGGCCTGCTGGGCATGGCCCGCCGCATGGACTGACGGACGGACTGACGGACAGGCGGACGGACCGGAGTACCAACTGAAGCACCAACTGGACTGACCGGACGGAATGAGATACCCCGCCTGTCCCATTTGGTCGTTTTCCAGGGTGATTTGATCCGCTATCGCCGGTCTCGGTCGTGCGGGCATTCACGAAGGGGTGGGCGGGCCTGCCGAGTCCACGGTTTTGGTGATTAGGCTGGGACTGGGCACGTCACGAGTATCCGCGAGCGGGTGGTGCGTGGCCCAGGGGCCCCAGGGGGACAACCCGGCGCATCGGACGGTGCGAACCGTCGCCCCGGCACGGCATGAGGGTGCTCGACCACACCAGGAGGAATTGTGAGCAGCGATCGGGACGGGATCCGCGGGGGCTGGGCCACGCCCGGCGATGACCAGCCCGACGACGAGTCCGCCATCGAGATGACGGGCGAGTTCACGATCGACTACGCGCCGCCGGCCTGGTACACGCAGAACTCCTCGGGCGCGTCGGGCGCGTCCGCACAGGCCTCGCCGCCCCCGACTCCGGCGGGCGGTACGGCGATGCCGCCCCCGCCTCCGGCGCCCCCGGTCGGACCCACGTTCCCGGTGCCGGCCCCGCCGGACAACTCCGGTTTCCAGGCCGGCTGGGCGCCCGCGGTCCCCGAGGAGGAGCCTGCGAACGGCGACCTCGTGAGCGGGGCGACGATGCGGATCTCTTCCGCCACGTTGAAGCGGGAGATCGCGGAGCGCGGTGCAGAGGCGCAGGCCGATGGGGAGACCCCGGCGACGGCTGAGGCTCCGGCCGAGGTTTCTGTGGGTGACGAGGGTTCCGTCGACGGTCCGGAAGGCGCCGAAGGTTCGGGCGCCGGTGACGGTGACGCGGAATCGGGCTCCGGGGAGCCGGAGTTCGAGGGCGAGGCGCCGGAGAACGGTGACACCGACGGCACCGACGCCGCCGAAGTGAGCACTCGGGGCGAGGACGACGCGGTCGGCGAGCCGGACGCCGGGGAGTCTACGGAATCCGCGAACTACAGCGACGGCGAGAGCACCGACGACGCCTCCGCGTCCACGGCAGCCCCCGACACGGACTCGGCCGACGCCCCGGCGGATGGCGCAGCCGGTGACGTGGCCAGTGACCCGGAGCACGAGTCGAGCAGCGCCAACGCCACGCCGCCCACGCCCGAGGCCGACTCCCCCCAGGCCGCCGACCCGGCCACGGGTGCGACCGGTGACGTACAGGAAGCCCCTCCCGCGTGGACTCCCCCGCCGGCCCCGCAGAGCGGTGTCCCGCCGCTGCCGCCCTCCTACCAGCCCGCCGCCCCGGCCCCGGCCGACCAGTGGCCCGCACAGCCCCAACCCCAGGCCCAGCCCCCGTCGGTGGACCCCGCCGCGCCCCAACCGCCCGTGCCGCAGCAGCCCGTCGCGGCCCCGGCCCAGCCGCCGTTGCCGCCCCAGCAACAGCCCCCGTTCCAGCCGCAGACACCGCAGCCGGCACCGGCGGCCTGGGACGCACCGGCGACGCCGACCCCGCAGGGCCCGGCGCCCACGCCCGCGGGGGACCGCACCGGTTACGCCTTCCCGCCCCCCGCGCCGAACCAGCAGAGCGGCTACGGCTTCCCGCCACCACCGGCACCGGCACAGCAGGCCCAGCCAGCCCCCAACGCGCCGGACCAGCAAGGCAGTTACGGCTTCCCCCCTGCGCCCGCGCAGCAGGGCCAGCCCAACCCCGCCGCACCGAACCAGCAAGGCGGCTACGGCTTCCCGCTCCCGCCCGCGCAGCAGGCCCAGCCCACCACACCACCCCCGAACCAGCAGGGCAGCAACGGCTTCCCGCAGACACCCGCGCAGCCGGGCCCGCCCGCCCCCAACGCGCCGGACCAGCAGGGCAGTTACGGCTTCCCCCCTGCACCCGCGCAGCCGGGTCCGCCCAACGCCCAGAGCGGCTACGGCTTCCCCCCTGCACCCCCCGCTCCCGCGCAGCAGGCCCAGCCCGACGGACCGCAGCTCCCGCACACACCCCAGCCGCAGGCGCAGCCGCACCCCCAGTCCCAGCCCCCCGCCCAGCCCCCGGTCGACCCCCGCACCGGTGCGGCCTGGCCGCAGCCCATGCAGCACGACCAGCGGCAGCCGACCAACCCCGGTGCCGCGCCGCTCGGTTACACCGCGGCCGTGGAGCTGTCGTCGGACCGGCTGCTCAGCAACAAGAAGCAGAAGGCTAAGAGCGGTCGGCCCGGTGCCGCGCCCTCGCGGTTCAAGCTCGGCGGCAAGAAGGAAGAGGCCGAGCGGCAGCGGAAGTTGGAGCTGATCCGTACGCCGGTGCTGTCGTGCTACCGGATCGCGGTCATCAGCCTCAAGGGCGGTGTCGGCAAGACCACGACGACCACCGCACTCGGCTCCACCCTCGCCACCGAGCGCCAGGACAAGATCCTCGCGATCGACGCCAACCCGGACGCCGGTACGCTCGGCCGCCGGGTGCGGCGGGAGACCGGGGCCACCATCCGTGACCTCGTCCAGGCGATCCCGTACCTCAACTCCTATATGGACATCCGCCGGTTCACGTCCCAGGCGTCGTCCGGGCTGGAGATCATCGCCAACGACGTCGACCCGGCCGTGTCGACCACCTTCAACGACGAGGACTACCGGCGCGCGATCGACGTGCTGGGCAAGCAGTACCCCGTCATCCTCACCGACTCCGGTACCGGTCTGCTCTACAGCGCGATGCGCGGTGTGCTCGACCTCGCCGACCAGCTCATCATCATCTCGACGCCGTCCGTGGACGGTGCGAGCAGCGCGAGTACGACGCTGGACTGGCTGTCCGCGCACGGGTACGCCGACCTGGTCTCGCGCTCGCTCACGGTCATCTCCGGTGTCCGCGAGACCGGCAAGACGATCAAGGTGGAGGACATCGTCAGCCACTTCGAGACGCGCTGCCGGGGTGTCGTGGTTGTGCCGTTCGACGAGCATCTCGCCGCCGGTGCGGAGGTCGACCTCGACATGATGCGGCCGAAGGTACGGGAGTCGTACTTCAACCTCGCGGCGCTGGTCGCCGAGGACTTCGTCCGCCACCAGCAGATGCACGGCCTGTGGACGAGCGACGGCAACCCGCCCCCGATCCTGGCCCCACCGATGCCGGGCCAGCAGGGATACCCGGGGTACCCAGGACAGCAGGGACAGCAGGGACAGGGTTATCCGGGCCAGCAGCAGTACCCGGGCCAGGAGCACCTGTACACCGGCCCGCCCCCCGGCCAGCAGATGCCCGCAGGCCAGCCCGCGCCCGGTCAGCCGTTCCCCGGCCAGCAGGCTCCCGGCCAGCCGGGCCCCTACCCCCAGCAGCAACAACCGCAGCCTCAGACGCAACCCCCGCACCCCGGCCAGCAGCCCTACCCCCCGCAGGGTCAGCCCCCGGCCCAACAGCCCGCCCCGCCGTACCCCCAGCACCCGGGTCAGCAGCCCCAGCCGCCGTACCCGCAGCACCCGGGCTACGGCCAACCGCCGCAGGCCTCTCAGCAGGACGGCGACCAGCCCCCGCCTCCCCCGCCGCCTGCA
>NZ_JBHXME010000121.1:0-34495 GCF_042721125.1 Streptomyces sp. NPDC058469 | reverse complement strand
CCCGAAGAGCGGACAGCGGCCCGCGACCACCGAGGGGCTGCCGTCGCTGTCGGCACTCGGCCTCGACGGAGGGGACGGGGCAGGGGCCGACGGCCCGGACACCGGCCTGCCCGAACAGGTCCGCGTCCGGCACCACAAACTCGACCGGCTGCGCGCCGCCGGCGCCGACCCCTACCCGGTCGGCGTCCCGCAGCGCACCCACACCCTCGCCGAGGTACGCCCCGGGGAGGACGTCACCGTCGCCGGCCGGGTCATGCTGGTGCGCGACTTCGGCGGGATCGTCTTCGTCGGCCTGCGCGACTGGTCCGGCGACCACCAACTCGCCCTCACCCGCGACGAGTCGGGCCCCGACCTCGACCGCTTCGTCACGGACACCGACATCGGCGACCACATCACCGCCACCGGCCGTGCCGGCACCAGCGACCAGGGCGAGCCCACCGTCTTCGTCACCTCCTGGCAGCTCACCGGCAAGTGCCTGCGCCCGCTGCCCGACAAACACCGCGGCCTCACCGACCCCGAGGCCAAGGTCCGCATGCGCTACCTCGACCTCGTCGCGAGCCCCGGCGCCCGTGACGTCGTCCGCGCCCGCTCCACCGCCGTACAGGCCCTGCGCCAGGGCCTGTTGGAGCGCGGCTACCTGGAGGTCGAGACCCCGATGCTCCAGCAGATCCACGGCGGCGCCAACGCCCGCCCCTTCACCACCCACATCAACGCCTACGACCTCGACCTGTACCTGCGCATCGCCCCCGAGCTGTACCTGAAACGGCTGTGCGTCGGCGGCATGGAGAAGGTCTTCGAGATGGGCCGCACCTTCCGCAACGAGGGCGTCTCCTACAAGCACAACCCCGAGTTCACGATGCTGGAGGCCTACCAGGCGTACGCCGACTACGACGTCATGCTCGACCTCGTCCGCGAACTGATCCAGGGCGCCGCGACCGCGGCCTTCGGCTCGCCCGTCGCCCGCAAGGACGGCCAGGAGTACGACATCTCCGGGCCCTGGCCGGTCAAGACGGTCCACGGCGCGATCTCCGAGGCGCTGGGCGAGGAGATCGACGCCGACACCGAACTGGCCCGGCTGCACCGGCTGTGCGACCGCGCGGGCGTGCCGTACGGCGCAGACGACGGCCGCGGGGACGTCGTACTGGAGATGTACGAGCGGCTGGTGGAGGAGCCGACCCGGCTGCCGACCTTCTACAAGGACTTCCCGACCGACGTCTCCCCGCTCACCCGCCAGCACCGCACCGACCCCCGCCTCGCCGAACGCTGGGACCTGGTCGCCTTCGGCACCGAACTCGGCACCGCCTACTCCGAGCTGACCGACCCCGTCGAACAGCGCCGCCGCCTCACCGCCCAGTCGCTCCTTGCCGCCGGGGGAGACCCCGAGGCGATGGAGCTGGACGAGGACTTCCTCGACGCCCTCGAATACGCGATGCCGCCCACCGGAGGACTCGGCATCGGTGTCGACCGACTCGTCATGTTCCTCACCGGTCTGACGATCCGTGAGACGCTGCCGTTCCCCCTCGTCCGGCGCCGCTGACCGCGCGAACACTGGGCCGGGCGGGTGCTTTCCTGCCGCCGCACCGGTGTTGCCGTGGGGCGGCGGTGCCCGGCCGGGCGACTGATGAGTCATGAAGAAGGATCAGTTGCTCACGCGCCGACGGGCCCTGCTCGCCGGCGCCGCTGCCGTCGGGGCGGCCGGCACCGCCGGTCTGCTGTACTCCGGACTCTCGGACGACGCCCCGGTCCGGGCCGCCGCCCCCGCCGCCGGGCCCCCACCGCGCCTCACGCGCAAACCCTCCTCCTACCGCCTCCAGCCCGTGGCCGGATACGGCGCACCCCACACCGCCCCCGTCCACGTCCCGGTGCGGCACGAACCCTTCCTGCGCATGTCCGGACGCGGCAACACCATGGTCCTGACCTTCGACGACGGACCCGACCCCCGCTACACCCCGCACATCCTCGACACCCTCGCCGAGTACGACGTCCGCGCCACGTTCTTCGTCTGCGGCGAGATGGCCGACTGGAACCGCGACCTGCTGGCCCGGATGTCCGACGAGGGCCACATCGTCGGCAACCACACCTGGTCCCACCCGCTGCTCACCAAGATGACCCGCGGCCAGATCCGCTCGGAGATGGAACGCACCAGCGACGTCATCGAGGACGCCTACGGGGAACGCCCGCAGTGGTTCCGCGCGCCCTACGGCGCCTGGAACCGGGCCACCTTCCAGCTCGGCTCCGAGATGGGCATGGAACCACTCGCCTGGACCGTCGACACCCTCGACTGGGACACCCCCGGCATCCGCCACATCGTCGACGCGGTCGAGGACGGCGCCGCCCCCGGCATCGTGGTGCTCTCGCACGACGCCGGGGGCGACCGTTCCCAGAGTGTGAAGGCGCTGCGCGAATACCTGCCGCACCTGCTGGACTCCGGCTACCACATGACGCTGCCGCGCCGCCGCGCCACCACCTGACGGGCCGCAGGCCCTGTCGTCCCGTTACCGTCGTCCGCCAGGGGGGCGGCCGGGCAGACGGGACCGGGTCGACACGACCTGGGCCGCCCGGCCGGGGAACGCTCAGCGGACCTCGACCAGGCGGGCGAAGGCGACGACGTTCCCGTCGTAGCCGTTCTGCTTGGAGAAGCCGCCGCCGCAGGTGATGACGCGCAGTTCCGGAGTTCCCTTGGAGGCGTAGACGCGGTCGCCGGGGAAGTCCTTCTTCTCGAAGACCTCGATGCCGTAGATCTCGAACACGGCCGTCTTTCCGTCCTTGCGCTCGACCTCGACGCGATTTCCCTTCTTGAGGGCCCCGAGTCCGTAGAACACGGCGGGGCCCATTTTGTTGTCGACGTGGCCCACGACGACCGCCGTGCCCTTTTCGCCGGGGGAGACGGCGCCGGTGAACCAGCCCGCCAGATTCGGGTCCTCCGGCGGCGGCGCACCGACCCAGCCGTCCCCGTCCAGGCCCACCGGCATGATCGGGGCGTCGACCCGGATCGCGGGAATCCGCACCCGGTCGGCGACGGAGTACGGCAGCGGGGCCGGGACCTTGCCGACGGTGCTGTGGCCGGTACGGGCGTCCGCGGCCGCCGCCGACGCCGGCTGGGGCGGTCCCACGTCGAACTCCCCCGAACCATTCCGAATGAGCGCGAGACCGGTCAGCAGAACAAGCGCTATCACTCCCCACGGGGCGCGCTTCTTCTGCCGCTCCTCCTCTTCGGCAAGCTCGGACAGCTCCGACGCAGACATTCGCCATCCCCTCTCGACGAGGCCGTCGCCACGTCAATCGCGCATACGAGAACGCTAAGTCCCGAAGCCGGAACCGGCGACGGGGAAAGCGCGAACGGGTGGCCCGAGCATCCTTATGTGCGCCATACGAGTTGACGGTCACAGGAATTTTCTGACGGTCCGTGACCTGCGGCAATATCCGATTGTGCGCTTTTCCCTCGGCGTGTCCCCTCACCAGGACGGACCATTCTCGAAATGCGGGCGCGCGCAAGGCATCTGAGGGTCTGTCTGGGAGGCGTTTTCTCGCCGATCGACCGGGGACGGGTCCCGGGGCGCCTTCCGCGGAGGATGACATGCGTACAACTCGTGCCCTGGCTGCCGCCGGTGCCGCGGTGGCCGTCCTGGGGCTCGCCGCCCCGGTGGCCGTCGCGGACGGCATGGGCGCCAGCCCCAGCAACATCGTCGCCCTGCCCAGCGTGATCGCCCGCGGTGGACAGCTCACCGTCACGGTCGACGGCTGCTTCAGCGGCGGCAACGCCATGGCGACCTCACCGGGGTTCGAACGCCCCGCCAACCTGTCCCTGCTCGGCCGCTCCGGTACGACGTCCAGCGGAACGGCCAGGATCAGCCGGTCGGCCACCCCCGGCTCGTACAGCATCACCGTCCGCTGCTCCAACGGCTCCTCGCTCACCCGTGACGATGCCTACACCGTCATCGGCGGTGTCCGCGGCGGACTCGGCGGCAGCAGCAGCGCCGGGGCGACCCCGACCGACATGGCGATCGGCGGCGGCCTGGTCGCCGCGGCCGTCGTGGGCGGCGGGGTGTTCTGGATGCGCCGCCGCACCGAGCGCGGGATCTGACCTCCTCCCCTTCGGAGTTCAGGCGCACGTGACAGGCCTTCGCCCCGGACCCATGCGGGTTCCGGGGCGAAGGCCTGTGCGGGTGGCGGAGCGGTCAGGCGCCGTCCTCTCCGGCACGGCGGCGCGAGAAGCGGTAGGCCGCGCCCACCGAGCCCGCGATGAGGGCCGCGCCGATGCCGAGCTCCTTGAGGTTGAAGCCGGCGATGCTGCCGCCCTCACCGGCCCGGACCCCTCGGGGCATCTGCTGGGCGGGCTGGAGCGGCTGGATGTTGTTGTTGTTCGTGCGGCCGGAGGCGATGGTCAGACCCGTGGAGCCGCTCACGCCGTCACACGTGAACGTCACCTGGTACACCGCGCCCGGCCTGGCGTCCCAGTCGACCATCGCCGTCGCCGAGGACTGCCCCGGCGAGATCCTGACGGTGTCGAAGACCCCGGAGGAGACCGTGGCGGAGCCCTTGCAGCCGCCCTGGTCCCGGTCCAGCTGCAGGGTCACCTGGCCGCCCGCCGCGATCGTCGAGGGCAGGACGCTGAAGCCGAACGGCGTGATGTTGTGGTTGCCGTCGCCCTTCGCGACGGCGACCGGCGCGGACAGGGCGAGGGCGCTGATGCCCAGCAGTGCGGCCGAAGCGACGCGTATCGCGCGCATGGTGATTCCTCCGGGTCCCCGAGGAGCAGCAGCGGACCTTTTCCGCTTGCGCCGTAAATGCACCTCGATGACCGAAACGCTAGGAACAAGTGTGCGCTCCCGCGATCGCAGTCGCGCGAATGGGGCAACGGTGTGGGCCGCACAGGGGACACCGTTCCTGCGACCGGGGGACGCCCGCGGCGTGGCGGACGTCCCCCGATGACCGGCTCCGGTGAGGGGCCGTCAGTCCTTGAGGTGCGGGAAGAGGTTCAGGAACGGCTGCGCCGACGCCGTGATACCGCGGCTGTACGGCGCGTCGAAGTCCCAGATCAGGAACAGCAGGAACGCGATCAGCGCCGAGAACAGCCCGGCGAGGATCAGCTCCCGTGTCGTACGCCGGATCTGCAGCGCGAAGACCATGCCGATGGTGATCACGGCCCCGGCGAGCAGCCCGAACCACACCACCGACGGCATGGTCGCCCCGGTGGAGTCCGAACGGGCGTTGCGTGCCGAGTCCACCGCGGTCACCTGGTCGACGAGCGGCTGGTAGGCCTGCGCCTGGAAGTCCGTCTTCGGCTGGTAGTCGGTGACGTCCGCGCGGATCCGCTCAAGGAGGTCGGTGCCGCGCTGGGTGAGCTTCTCGTGGTCGGCCATCGTCTTCCACTCGACGTTGACGACCTGCGAGACGTAGGCCTCCACATCGGCCCGGACACGGTCGCGTTCGTCCGCCGGGTAGACCCGCACCCGCTCCGAGATCTCGTGCAGCGCCTGTGCCTCCGCCTGCACATGGTCCTGGGCGGCGCTGCGGGCCTCCCAGACACCGGCGATCGCCAGGCCCAGGACGATGGCGTACACCACGCCGATCCACATCGTCATGTACTCGATGACGTCCGGGGTCTCGCTGGGGTCCTCGTCCTCGGACGCAGCGCGTTCGCGCAGGAAGGTGACGATGACGACGACGACACAGGCCGCCGCCATCGCGAGGGCGAGAACAAGCCATTCCGACAAGAGGTTCCTCCGGGGATCAGCGCGGACGCAGCGCGGCGATGGCGATCACCGCGGGCACGGTGATGAGCAGGACGTAGACGACCGGCGACGTCCGACCGGGCGTGGGCCGCTGCCGCGGCTGGGCGTGGTACTTCGGATAACTCACCGGGGACGCCGAGGGATGCGGGGTGGGCTTGGGCGATGGCTTCGGAGTCGGGGTCGGCGTCGGTGGCGGAGTGGGCGTGGGGGTCGGGATCACCCGGGGCAGTGGAGCCGCGGGGGCCGGGGCGGGCGGTGGCGGTACGGGCTTCGGTGTGGGCCGTGGCTTCGGCGTCGGCTTGGGTGTCGGGGTCGGCGTGGGTTTCGGCGGGGGAGGCGGAGTCGGCTTCGGCGGTGGCGGGGTGGGCGTCGGGGAGGGGCAGGGCGGTGGCGGGGTCGGCTCCGGGCAGGCCGGGGGAGTCGGCCAGGAGTCGCCGCCGGCGATCGCCACCGCCTCCGTGCCGTCCGGCCCCGTCGAGGCGTACGCGCAGGCGTCGGCCGCTGCCAGGCCCGCCGGTGCGCCCGCCAGCAGCCACGTCAGCGTCACCAGGGTCAACACCCTTGCGGCGAGGGCGGTTCGGGTCGGTTCGGGTCCATGCACGACGGAGATCATGAGGCCTCGCGGGCCGTGGCGCGCCGTGGCGCGAAGGGATTGCCCCGAAGGAGTGGAAGGCGTGGTGCGACGGTTTGACGAACCGGTCATCGGGCGTGGCCGGATGCGCACGCGCGTACTGGGTGGAGCCGCCGTGTCACAGGGGTCGGAAAGAAATTTGTGCGGCGGTTGAACACTTCCGTGGTCCGCACCCGTACCTAGGACCGTGCGGCGGCACAGACGGGCGCTGCAACATCCAGGTGATTATGGGGAGTTGACGATGAAGACCTCCTGGCGGAGCGCCTCACTCGCGGCGACGGCCGTGTCCGTCATGGCGTTGACGGCGGCATGCGGTGCGGACAATGCGCCCACGCCTTCCTCCGCGGCACAGAACGTCGGTGCCACGGCGGCGGCCGGAGGCTACGGAAGCATCGGTGCCACGGCGAGCGCCAGCACCGGTGTCGGCAACGGTTACGGCGCGGACGGCCAGCAGGCCGCGGCCGCCGAGCCCGCGGGCCAGTTGTCCGTTGCCAACAACCCCGACCTCGGCAAGGTGTTGAGCGACGGTGCGGGTCTCACCCTCTACCGTTTCGACGCCGACACGGCCAATCCCCCCAAGTCCAACTGCGACGGCGCCTGCGCCACCGCGTGGCCGCCGGTTCCCGCGAACGACGCCACGGCCGGCGCCGGTATCGACAAGTCCCTCCTCGGCGAGGTGACCCGCACCGACGGCACCAAGCAGCTGACCATCGGCGGCTGGCCCGCCTACCGCTACGCCAAGGACGTCAACGCCGGTGACGTCAACGGCCAGGGCGTGGGCGGCAAGTGGTACGCGCTCGCCCCCGACGGCAAGAAGGCGACCCTCGCCGCGCTGCCCGGCCTCTCGGTCCGCAAGGACGCGAAGCTCGGCGACATCGTCGTCGACAAGAACGGCCACACGGTCTACCGCTTCCTCAAGGACAAGGCATGGCCGAAGTCGGTCTCGAACTGCCTCGGCGCCTGCGCGGACAAGTGGCCGGCCGTCGGCATCGTGTCGGCGAACGACACCAAGGGTGTGCAGAAGAAGGGCCTCATGGGCTTCACCCGGCCCGACGGCGTCAAGCAGATGACCGTCAACTGCTGGCCCATCTACACCTTCTCCGGTGACACGGCCGCCGGACAGACCAACGGTCAGGGCGTGGGCGGCACTTGGTACGCCGTCTCCCCTGAAGGGAAGCCGGTCGGCGCGCCCGCGGAGTAGCGAGAACCTCCCCAGGGTTGATCGCCCCCCGCCCACTCGGCAACGAAACGCGGAAGGGAGGGTCGCGGGCAAGCGACGGAAATGCCGAACAGCACAGCAGCGCGCGCGACCCCAGGTCCGCCCCCTCCGCACCGCACGGAGGGGGCGGGCCGCTTTGCCGTCTCCGGCGCAGCAATTCCGGCATTCTCCGCGCCTCTCCGCGTGTCCCCGCACGTCAATTCGGCACGTGCCGCAGGCAGTGACCGGGAACGGATGGTCAATTTCCGTTTCCGCTCGCTCCTTTGGCGGGCGATCAGTAGCCTCAGCTCGAACACCGGATCGCCTACGCCTTGGAGAGATACATGGAGCGTCCCGCCTGGGCACCACGGAGCATCGACATCTCGGTGCCGAGCGTTTCGCGTATCTACGACTACTACCTGGGCGGTTCGCACAACTTCGAGGTCGACCGGGAAGCGGCCCGCAAGGCCATGGAGTTCCTCCCGGGACTTCCCAAGATCATGCAGGCGAACCGGGCGTTCATGCGTCGCGCCGTACGATTCGCGGCCGCCGAGGGCATCACCCAGTTCCTCGACATCGGCTCCGGAATTCCCACCTTCGGAAACGTCCACGAGGTGGTCCAGGCGGTCAGCCCCGGCGCCCATGTCGTCTACGTCGACCACGACCCGGTGGCGGTCGCGCACAGCCAGGCCGTCCTGGCGGGCAACGAGACCGCGGACGTCGTCGCGGCCGACCTCCGCAAGCCCCAGGAGATCCTGGCGAGCGCCGAGGTTCAGCGGCTGATCGACGTGAATCGGCCAGTGGCGCTGCTTCTCGTTGCCATACTGCACTTCGTGGAAGACGCGGACGACCCGTACGGGGCGGTGGCACAGCTGCGCGAGGCACTCGCGCCCGGCAGCCTGCTGATCCTCACCCATGCCTCGTACGAGGGAATCCCGCTGCCACCGGAGCGGGCGGAGGGCGCGGTGGACGTGTACAAGGACATTCGCAATCCGCTGATCATGCGCTCGCGCGAGGAGATCGCGCGGTTCTTCGAGGGGTACGACATGGTGGAACCGGGACTGGTGCCGATGCCGGACTGGCGGCCGGACACGGCGGAGGACGAGGATCCGTTCTCCTTCTCCGGTTTCGCCGGCGTAGGACGCACGGCGTGATCGCGGAGCCGGACGGGCCGGAGGGCAGACTGCGCAGGTTCGCGACCATCTGGAGCCGGGCGGTGTTCCCGGCGACCTCGACGTCGCTGACCCGGCCCGAGTTCGAGGAGCTGCTCCTGCCGCTGGCGCGGCGGTTGAGCGAGGCGCTGCGGGCCAGGACCTTCGAGGCCGAGGAGGGCAAGGCGGTCGGCGCCGCCCTCGTCTCCGCGCACTGCACCGACCCCGACGCCCTCGCCCACAGCCTGGAGTGCGTCGACGCCTACCTGGTGCTCTACTGCGGCGGCGACGGCTCCCAGGAAGACCTGCGGATCCGCTCGGCCCGGCTCCAGCACGCCATGGCCGCCGGCTTCGCCCAGGCACTGCGCGAGCGCACGCTGGCCGAGCAGGAGGCCATCTCGGTGGCCGCCCTCCAGGCCCAGGGCGTCGTCGCACAGGCCCTGCACGCGACCGAGGCCCGCTTCCGCGCGGTCTTCGAGGGCGCGGCCATAGGTATCGGCATGGCCGACCTCGACGGCAACATCCTCCAGGTCAACGGCGCGCTGCTGCGCATGTTCGGCATCACCGAGCAGACCATGGGCGGCCGCAACGTCCGCGAGTGGACCCACCCGGACGACGCGCCCCAGACCTGGACCCTCTACGACGAACTCGTCCGCGGCGAGCGCGAGCACTACCACGTCGAGAAGGCGTTCTACCGACCTGACGGAACGGTCCTGTGGACCAACCTCACGGTCTCCCTCCTGCGCGACGCCGACGGAAACCCGCAGTACCAGCTCGCCCTCATGGAGGACACCACCGAGCGGCGGCTGCTCAACCTGCGGCTGCGCTACGAGGCGACACACGACGCGCTCACCGGCCTCCCGAACCGCACCCTGTTCTTCGAACGCCTGGAGAAGGCGCTCGGCGCGGGCAACAACCAGCGGTTCGGCCTGTGTTACCTCGACCTCGACGGCTTCAAGACCATCAACGACAGCCTCGGCCACGCGGCCGGCGACCGGCTGCTCGTCGAGGTCGCCGACCGGCTGCAGTCGTGCGCTACCGCGCCCGGCGAGATGGTCGCCCGGCTCGGCGGCGACGAGTTCGTGGCGCTGACCACCGGCCCCGACACCGAGCGCGAGGTCGACGAACTCGCCGGGCGTATCATGAACGCGCTGATCACCCCCGTCAGCATCGACGGCCGTGACCTCACCGTGCGCGGCAGCATCGGCATCGTCGAGGGCCCGGCCGGCGAGCGAGGTCCCGCGGAGGTGCTGCGCAGCGCCGACATCACCATGTACCGGGCCAAGTCCGCGGGCGGGAACCGCTTCGAGCTCGCCGACCCCGAGGCCGACGCCCGCGTCATCACCCGGCACGGCCTGACCACCGCGCTGCCGGCCGCCCTGGACCGGGGCGAGTTCTTCATCGAGTACCAGCCGCTGGTCCACCTCGGCGACGGCAGCGTGCGCGGCGCCGAGGCCCTCGTCCGCTGGCTGCACCCGCAGCACGGCGTGCTCGGCCCCGACCGCTTCATCCCGCTCGCCGAACACACCGGCCTGATCGTCCCGTTGGGCCGCTGGGTCCTGGAACAGTCCGTACGCCAGGCCCGTGCGTGGCGCGAGTCCTACGGCGACGGCGTCCCCCTGCGCATCAACGTCAACCTCTCGCCCTGCCAGCTCACCCACCCCGGCCTGGTCCAGGACACCGTCGACATCCTGGAGCGCACCGGTGTCTCACCCGACGCGCTCTGCCTGGAGGTCACGGAGTCGGCGCTGATCGGCGCCGACGACGACCTCCTGAAGCCGCTGCGGCGCCTCGCCGAGATGGGCGTCGACATCGCCCTGGACGACTTCGGCACCGGCTACTCCAACCTCGCCAACCTCCGCCGCCTGCCGGTGAGCATCCTCAAGCTGGACCGCTCCTTCACCCAGAGCATGCAGCAGTTCCCGGCCGACCCCGTCGACCTCAAGATCGTCGAGGGCATCGTCTCCCTCGCCCACAGCCTGAACCTCGCGGTGACGGTCGAGGGTGTCGAGACCGGCGCACAGGCCGAACAGCTCCGCATACTCGGCTGCGACACGGCCCAGGGCTGGTACTACGCCCGCCCGGGCCCGCCGGACCGGCTGCACGACCTGGCGCTGGTGGACGCGACGGGGTGAGGCGGTAACCCCCCCGGTTCCGGTCTCGAGCGGCGCCCTCGCTGCGGCTGCGCGAGGATGGCCCGAGGCGGACGCACGTCGGGTCGGCGGGCTGTCGTCCTGAGAAGCAGGCCTCGTCGCAAAGGAGTTGGACTCCATGAGCACCGAACTGCAGGGCCGGACCGCCGTAGTGACGGGCGCCAGCAAGGGGATCGGACTGGCGATCGTGGAGGCGCTGGCCGGGGCGGGGGCCACCGTCGTCGCCGGGTCGCGTACCACCACCGAGGGGCTGGACGCTCTGGTCAAGGAGTTCCCGGTCACCTGGGTTGCCGTGGATCTCGCGGAGCCCGGTGCGGCCGAGCGGCTGATCGCGGCGGCCGGCGGGCGTGTGGACGTCCTGGTGAACAACGTCGGCACCGCACCGCCGCGCACCGGCGGCTTCCTGTCCGTGACCGACGAGGACTGGCAGCGCACCCTCGACCTGAACCTCCTCACGGCGGTACGCGTCACCCGCGCCGCCCTGCCGCTGATGCTGGCCGCCGAGCGGGGCTCCGTGGTCACGATCGGTTCGGTCAACGCCACCCTGCCCGACCCGCTGGTCATCGACTACAGCGCGGGCAAGGCCGCCCTGGTCGCCTTCTCCAAGGCACTGTCCAAGGAGGTCGGTCCGAAGGGCATCCGGGTCAACACCGTCAGCCCCGGACCGGTCGAGACGGAGCTGTGGCTCGGCGGCGGTGGCGTGGCCGCGACCGTGTCGGCCGCCGCCGGGATCACCCCCGAGGAGGTCGTGGCGCGGGCCTCCGGCGCCACCGTCACCGGCCGCTTCTCCAAGCCCGCCGAGATCGCCGACGTGGTCCTCTTCCTCGCCGGCGACCGCGCGGCCAACCTCACCGGCAGCGACCTGGTGATCGACGGCGGGTTCATCCCGACGTGGTGAACCGGGCGGGCGCCTACGGGCGTTGAACTCCCGTACGGCGGCGCCCGGTTGCCGCTGCTTCTACGGTGACTGTCACAACCGGCATCGGCACCGGCGACCGGATGGGACCACGTGGCCCACCGCTCCCGCAGCACCTGCCGCACCCGGAGTCCGGGTGGGCCGGCGAGGCTGGCTGCTTCCGTAGCACTTGCTGCGCCGGGCGTCAGCGACAGCGTCCGGGTGAAGCGCTGCGGCGCACCGCTCGCACGGCATCCGCATGAGCGTCCGGCCGAGTTCGCGGGGTTCATCGCCTTCACGGCAGCCGCCGCGTCCGGCGTCCGGGTGGGCTCGCGAGGCTGGCTGCTCCCGTAGCACCTGCTGCGCCGGGCGTCAGCGACAGCGCCCGGGTGAGGCGCTGCGGCTCACAACTCCCACGGCATGCGAACCAGGGCCCCGCCGAGTTCGCGGGGTTCGTCGCCTCCACAGCAGCCGCCGCAACCGACATCCGCGCCCGCCGCCTCCCGAGTCCGCGCAGCCCACCGCTTCCGCCCCAACCGGCATCCGCACCACCCCCCGCCGAGCCCGCGCAGCTCACCTCACCGTTCCAACAACATCCGCTGCAACTCCCTGGCCGCCCGCGGCGGAGCCACGTCGCTGCGATGCGCGAGCGCGATCGTCCGGTGCAGACCGGGCCGCGCCAGCGGGGTCACCCGCAGCCCGCGCCCGGACTTCGTCGCGACCATGCGCGGTACGACGGCCACGCCAAGCCCCGCCCGGACGAAGCCGAGGACCGCGTCCATCTCGCCGCCCTCCACCGCGAAGTCGGGTTCGAAGCCCTCGGCGCGGCAGGCGGCGACGGTGAGTTCGCGCAGGTCGTAGCCGTGCCGGAACATCACCAGGCGCTCGCCCTCCAGGTCGGAGATCCGTACCGTCCGACCGCGACCCGGCGCCGGCGCCTCCGGTGAGGACACGACCACCAGGTTCTCGCGCAGCAGCTCCACCGTCGTCAGCGCCGGTGAGGGCGTGGGCAGCGGCAGCACCACCAGGGCCAAGTCGAGGGCGCCGCGCGCCAGTTCCCGTACGAGATCGTGCGAACCGCCCTCCTCGATCAGCAGCCGGATGCCCGGATAGCGGTCGTGGAAGGCGCGCAGCACGTCCGGCAGCAGACCCGTGCACAGGCTCGGCGTCGCGCCCAACCTGATCCGTCCGCTGCGCAGTTGGACCAGTTCGAGGACCTCGTGCCGGGCCGTGTCCGCGTCCGCCAGGATGCGCCGGGCCAGCGGAAGCAGCGCCTCGCCCGCGTCCGTGAGCGTGATGTTGCCGCGGGCCCGCAGGAACAGATCGGCGCCCAGCTCCCGCTCCAGCGCCTTGATCTGCTGGGACAGCGAGGGCTGCGCGACATGGACCAGATCGGCGGCCCGGGTGAAGTGCCGGGTCTCGGCGACGGCGACGAAGTACTGGAGCTGCTGGAACTGCATGCACCCACGATAGCCGCAGGCTATGGAAACCAGGCAGACCATGTCTTGGACCGATCGGCCCTCGGGCGCCTAACGTCCGTAGACATGGCTCTGGCAACGCGGACGGACCGACGACCGTCGATGGCGCGCACGGTGTGGGACAGCTCCGTCGGCAAGAAGACGGTGATGGCCGTCAGCGGCCTGATCATGCTGCTCTACCTGGTCGTCCACATGATCGGGAACCTGAAGATCTTCTTCGGGGCGGGCGAGTTCAACCACTACGCCCACTGGCTGCGCACCGTCGGCGAACCCTTCATGCACTACGAGTGGACGCTCTGGCTGATCCGCATCGTGCTGGTGGTCGCCGTGATCGCCCACGCCGTCTCCGCGTACCAGCTCAGCCGCCGCGACATCAAGGCGCGCCCCAGCAAGTACGTGCACAGGAAACGCCGGGCGAGCTACGCCACGCGCACCATGCGCTGGGGCGGGATCATCCTCGGCCTGTTCATCGTCTGGCACATCCTCGACCTGACGACCGGCACCGTGCACTCCGGCGGCTTCCAGGAGGGCCACCCGTACCAGAACGTCGTGGACACCTTCTCCACCTGGTACGGCGACACCATCTACATCGTCGCGATGCTCGCCCTCGGCCTGCACGTCCGGCACGGCTTCTGGAGCGCCGCGCAGACCCTCGGCGCGGGCAGCCGCAGCCGCGACCGCGCCCTGAAGACCGTCGCCAATGTCCTCGCGCTGCTGCTCACGGCCGGCTTCATCGCCGTGCCCGTGGGCGTCATGACCGGAGTGGTGAGCTGAAATGACCCTTGAATACGCGGACTTCACGACCGGGGAACCCGTCACCGACACCAAGTCCCCCTCGGGCCCGATCAACGAGCGCTGGGACACCCGCCGTTTCGAGGCCAAGCTGGTCAACCCCGCCAACCGGCGCAAACACACGGTGATCGTCGTCGGCACCGGCCTCGCCGGCGGCTCCGCAGGCGCCACACTCGCCGAACAGGGCTACCACGTAGTCCAGTTCTGCTTCCAGGACTCCCCGCGCCGCGCCCACTCGATCGCCGCCCAGGGCGGCATCAACGCGGCGAAGAACTACCGCAACGACGGCGACTCCGTCCACCGCCTCTTCTACGACACCGTCAAGGGCGGCGACTTCAGGGCCCGCGAGTCCAACGTCCACCGCCTCGCGCAGATCTCCGTCGAGATCATCGACCAGTGCGTCGCGCAGGGTGTGCCGTTCGCGCGGGAGTACGGCGGTCTGCTCGACACCCGCTCCTTCGGCGGCGTGCAGGTGTCGCGGACCTTCTACGCCCGCGGCCAGACGGGCCAGCAACTCCTCCTCGGCGCCTACCAGGCGCTGTCCCGGCAGATCGCCGCCGGGAACATCGAGATGCACCCGCGCACCGAGATGCTCGACCTGATCGTCATCGACGGGAAGGCACGCGGGATCGTCGCCCGCGACCTCGTCACGGGCCGTATCGACACGTACTTCGCGGACGCCGTCGTCCTCGCCAGCGGCGGCTACGGCAACGTCTTCTACCTGTCGACGAACGCCATGAACTCCAACGCCACCGCCGTCTGGCGGGCGCACCGGCGCGGCGCGCTCTTCGCCAACCCGTGCTTCACGCAGATCCACCCCACCTGCATCCCGCGCACCGGCGACCACCAGTCCAAGCTCACGCTGATGAGCGAGTCCCTGCGCAACGACGGCCGGATCTGGGTGCCGAAGGCCCAGCGCGACCAGCGCCCGCCGAACCAGATCCCCGAGGACGAGCGCGACTACTACCTGGAGCGCATCTACCCGGCCTTCGGCAACCTCGTGCCCCGCGACATCGCCTCCCGCGCCGCGAAGAACGTGTGCGACGAGGGCAGGGGGGTCGGCCCCGGCGGACAGGGCGTCTACCTCGACTTCGCCGACGCCATCGGCCGGTTGGGCCGCAAGGCCGTCGAGGAGAAGTACGGCAACCTCTTCGACATGTACGCCCGGATCACCGCCGAGGACCCGTACACGGTCCCGATGCGGATCTACCCCGCCGTGCACTACACGATGGGCGGCCTCTGGGTCGACTACGACCTCCAGACCACGATCCCGGGCCTGTTCGCGATCGGCGAGGCCAACTTCTCCGACCACGGCGCCAACCGCCTCGGCGCCTCCGCGCTGATGCAGGGCCTCGCCGACGGCTACTTCGTCCTCCCGGCGACCATCAACGACTACCTCGCCCGGAATCCCGGACACGAGGAGATCGGCGTCCAACACCCCGCCGTACAAGAGGTGTTGGCGGAGACCGAGGACCGCCTCAACCTCCTCCTCGCGGTGGACGGCGACCGCACCCCCGACTCCTTCCACCGCGAACTCGGCGAACTCATGTGGGAGTTCTGCGGCATGGCCCGCACCGACAGCGGACTGCGCAAGGCGCTGGAGCGCATCCCGCAGATCCGCGAGGAGTTCTGGCGACGGATCAAAGTCCCGGGCACCGGCGAGGAGTTCAACCAGTCGCTGGAGAAGGCGAACCGGATCGTCGACTACCTGGAACTCGCCGAGCTGATGTGCCTCGACGCACTGAACCGCGCCGAGTCCTGCGGCGGCCACTTCCGCGAGGAGTCACAGACCCCGGACGGCGAAGCGGAGCGCAGGGACGAGGAGTTCAGCTACGCGGCCGCCTGGGAGTTCACCGGCACCGGCTCATCTCCCGTACTGCACAAGGAAGACCTGGTCTTCGAGTACGTCCACCCCACCCAGCGGAGCTACGCATGAAGCTCACCCTGCGCGTCTGGCGGCAGAAGAACGCCGACGCCGAAGGCGCCATGTCCACCTACCAAGTGGACGGAATCTCCACGGACATGTCGTTCCTGGAGATGCTCGACACCCTCAACGAGGAACTCATCCTCAAGGGCGAGGACCCGGTCGCCTTCGACCACGACTGCCGCGAGGGCATCTGCGGCACCTGCTCGCTCGTCATCAACGGTGACGCGCACGGCCCCGAACGCACCACCACCTGCCAACTCCACATGCGGTCCTTCGAGGACGGCGACACGATCGACATCGAGCCGTGGCGCGCCTCCGCCTTCCCGGTCGTCAAGGACCTCGTGGTGGACCGCTCGGCCTTCGACCGGATCATCCAGGCCGGCGGTTACATCACCGCCCCCACCGGCGCCGCCCCCGAGGCCCACGCCACCGCCGTGCCCAAACCGGACGCGGACTTCGCCTTCGAGCACGCCGAGTGCATCGGCTGCGGAGCGTGCGTGGCCGCCTGTCCCAACGGCGCGGCGATGCTCTTCACCTCCGCCAAGGTCAACCACCTCAACGTCCTCCCGCAGGGCGCCCCCGAGCGCGAGACCCGCGTCCTCGACATGGTGGCGCAGATGGACGACGAGGGCTTCGGCGGCTGCACCCTCGCCGGCGAATGCGCCACCGCCTGCCCGAAGGGCATCCCGCTGGTCTCCATCACCGGCATGAACAAGGAATGGCTGCGGGCCACCCGCAAGGCCGCCAAGCGCTGAACTCCCGCACGGGACAGGAACGTTCGCCGACAAGATGCGGACGGGCGGGACCGGGAGTGGTGCTCATCCCTGGTCCCGCCAGGCACTTTCGACCGGTTGAGGCACGAGGGAACTCCCACCGGACCCCCGTCGTTGACGGCGTACGGCCGCCGGCTGCTGCTTCTCGACGCCGCCGCGCCCCGCCGAAGTGAACGCCAGGTGCTGAGCACCGGGGCGTGAGGACGCCGTTCAACAAGCTCACATCCCGCCTCCGGGCACAGGTCACGCGCAGGACGTCCGGCGTAGGAAGAACTGTTGCGACCGGACATACGGAACCGGCCAGCCAGTTCCCCGCCGAACCCGGCCCGTGATCAGGGAGAGCCATGACCGGCGTTTCCACCCTCGACCGTCCTTCGCGGCCCGCCGCGCCGACCCGCTACACCGTCACGCTCGCCCGAGACGAGGACGATGTGCGTGCCGCGCAGCGGCTGCGGCACGACGTCTTCGCCGGGGAGATGGGCGCCCACCTGTCCAGCCTGCAGCCCGGCCTGGACATCGACGCCTTCGACGCCTACTGCGACCACCTCCTCGTCCGCGACACGGTCACCGGGCAGGTGGTCGGCACCTACCGGCTGCTGCCGCCCGAGCGGGCCGCGGTCGCCGGACGGCTCTACTCGGAGAGCGAGTTCGACCTCGCCCCCCTCGACTCGATCCGCCCGGGCCTCGTCGAGGTCGGCCGCTCCTGCGTCCACCCCGACCACCGCGACGGCGCGGTCATCGGCCTCATCTGGGCCGGCATAGCCCGCTACATGGTCGACCGCGGCCACAACTGGCTCGCCGGCTGCTGCTCCATCCCGCTCGCCGACGGCGGCGCCCTCGCCGCCGGCACCTGGGACCGGGTCAGCGCCAAGCACCTGGCTCCCGAGGAGTTCCGGGTACGACCGCTGCTGCCCTGGAGCGCCGACGGCGTGACCCGACCCGCCGGCCGCGTCGAACTCCCGCCGCTGCTGCGCGGATACGTCCGCCTCGGCGCCTGGGTGTGCGGCGAGCCCGCCCACGACCCGGACTTCGGGGTCGCCGACCTGTACGTGCTGCTGTCGATGCGCCGGGTCAACCCGCGCTATCTGCGGCACTTCCTCTCGCTCGTCCCGGCGTGATGAGCGTCTGGCTGCCCAGCGCGCCCTGCACCCCCAGGGCGTGCATCGAGTCGAAGGGGTCCGTCACGGCCGTACCGCGCGCCGTGCTGCGATTCATGGCCGTACTGGTCGTGGTGGCCGCCGGTGCCGCACTCACACCCATCGGCTGGGGGTCCCCCCGCTTGCGGGGGAGGATCCCCGCCGGCGCGGTGCGCTGGTGGTGCCGGACGATCGTCCGGGCCGCCGGCATACGGCTCCGTATCACCGGCACCACCACGCCCACCGGCGGACTGCTGCTGGTCGCCAACCACATCTCGTGGCTGGACATCCCGCTGCTGGCCGCCGTACGCCCCGCCCGCATGCTGGCCAAGGCCGAGATCCGGCACTGGCCCGTGGCCGGGACACTGACCGCGGGCAGCGGCGCCCTGTTCATCGACCGCGACCGGCTGCGCGCCCTCCCCGAGACGGTCGCCTCCATCGCGGGCGCCCTGCGCGCCGGCGGAGCGGTCGCCGTCTTCCCCGAGGGCAGCACCTGGTGCGGCCGGGCCCAGGGGCATTTCCGGCGGGCCGTCTTCCAGGCCGCGCTGGACGCCGGAGTCCCCGTCCAGCCGGTCAGCCTGCACTACCTGACCGACGGCACCGCCAGCACCGCACCCGCCTTCGTCGGCAGCGACTCGCTGCTCACCTCGGTGTGGCGGGTCGTGTCGACGCGCGGGCTGGTCGCCGAGGTCGAGGTGGGGGAGACCATCGCGCCCGGCAGCCACCCCGACCGCCGCTCCCTCGCCCACGCGGCACAGGCCGGGGTGATGGCTCGGACCCAGCACCGGGACCACTGCACCTCGGTGGCGCAGGCCCCGGTGAAAATCCGCAGGACGGCCCGCAGGCGTCCTGTTAGCGTTGCGTCCATGAGGATCATCAGGCACACCGGCACCGCGACCGCGCGAGCGACCAGCTCGCCGGCTGCCGACGCCTGACCTCACAGACCTCTCCCGGCGGCCGGAAACGGACCGCCGGGACGTGTCGTTTCCAGCACCATCGCACCCTGCCCCGCGGTCCCTTCCGGTCCCCACCCGACCCGAAGGACGCACCGCCATGAACACCGACGACACCGTCCGCACGTTCCTCGACTTCTACCGCGAACGCGGACACCGCCCGATCACCGGCAGCACACTCCTGCCACCGCCCTCGGACCCGGTCCTCTTCACCACGTCCGGCATGCACCCGCTCACGCCGTACCTCCAGGGGCGCCCCCATCCACAGGGCCGGCGGCTGGTCAACGTCCAACGCTGTCTGCGCACCACCGACCTCGACGAGGTCGGCGACCTCACACACCTGACCGTGTTCGAGATGCTCGGCTCATGGTCGTTGGGCGACTACGGCCATCCGCAGAGCCTGCGGTGGGGCTACGAGCTGCTGCGGGACGGCTTCGGCATCCCGCGCGAGAAGTTGTACGTCACTGTCTTCGGCGGCGATGAACAGGTCGGCCCCGACCTTGAATCGCTGGACACCTGGCGGGAGTTGGGTGTGCCGGTCGAGTCGACGCGGGACGAGAACTGGTGGTCCAACGGGCCCGTGGGTCCCTGTGGACCCGACTCGGAGATCTTCTTCTGGACCGGAGACGGCCCGCCTGAGGGCACCCCGACCAGCGACTCGCGCTGGGTGGAGATCTGGAACCAGGTGCACATGCGGCTCGAACGCGGTGAGGACGGTGGGCTGGTTCCGTCGCGTCAGGTCAGCGTTGACACGGGGATGGGGTTGGAGCGGCTTGTGTCTGTTCTTCAGGGGCGGCGGTCGGTCTATGAGTCGGATGTGTTCGAGCCGTGGATGCGGATCCTTCCCACGTTGTGGGTTCTGGACGAGCACTCGATGCGGGTTGTCTCTGATCATCTGCGGTCGAGTGTCGTGGTGTTGGGGGATGGGGTACGGCCTTCCAACACCGGGCGTGGGTATGTGGTGCGGCGGTTGGTGCGGCGGCTGCTCACGAGCTTGCGGCGCGATGATCCGTCGCGCACGCTGTCCGACCTCCCGGTGGAACTTGTTGAGCACACGCTTGACCATTTCCGGCAGTCACTTGAGGTCGGCACAGTGCGGGAGGTGTTGCTGGATGAGGAGCGGCGGTTCACTCAACTTCTCGAACGGGGGCGGCGGGTGCTGTCTCGGCCCGAGTTTCGGGGGCCGTTGAGCGAGGAGGACTTTCGCTACCTCCATGACACTCATGGGTTGCCCCGTGAATGGGTCGGCGGTCTTGAGAGGTAGTTGGTCGGCTGCGGGGGTGTGGGGGCTGGTCGCGCAGTTCCCCGCGCCCCTAAAAGATAGGGAGTTCACGCGAGCGCGCTTGCCAGATAGGGTGCCGTCGCGCTTCCGCTCACCTGCGCCACATTCCTCGGCGGGCCCGCCGCCACGATCCGGCCACCCTCCTCTCCTCCGCCTGGGCCCATGTCGATCACCCAGTCCGCGCCCGCCACCACGGCCATGTCGTGTTCGACCACCACCACGGTGTGGCCGACGTCGACGAGGCCGTGGAGCTGGCGCAGCAGTACCTCTACGTCGGCCGGGTGGAGGCCGGTGGTCGGTTCGTCGAGGAGGTAGAGGGTGTGGCCGCGTCGGCCGCGCTGCAACTCGCTGGCCAGCTTGATGCGTTGGGCCTCGCCGCCGGACAGTTCGGTGGCGGGCTGGCCCAGGTGCAGGTAGCCGAGGCCTACGTCCAGCAGTGCGGTCAGGCTGCGGGACACGGCCGGGGTGTCCGTGTCCGCGAAGAAGGCCGCCGCGCTCTCCACCGTCAGGTCGAGGACCTGCGCGATGTTCCGTCCCCGGTACGTCACTTGGAGTGTCTCGGGGTTGTAGCGGGCCCCGCCGCAGTCGGGGCACGGCGCGTAGGTGCTGGGGAGGAAGAGCAGTTCCACGCTGACGAAGCCCTCGCCCTGGCAGGTCTCGCAGCGTCCGCCCGCCACGTTGAAGGAGAACCGGCCTACGCCGTAACCCCGTTGGCGTGCCTCGTCGGTGGCCGCGAAGACCTTGCGGACGACGTCGAAGAGGCCGGTGTAGGTCGCCAGGTTCGAGCGTGGGGTGCGGCCGATCGGTTTCTGGTCGACCGACACCAGGCGTCCCACGCCCGGCAGTTCCTCGGTGATCTCGCCGATGAGCGTGGACTTGCCGGAGCCCGAGACGCCGGTCACCGCGGTGAAGACGCCGAGGGGGAAATCGGCCGTCACGTCGCGCAGGTTGTGCCGTGTTACCGGGCCCACCTTCAACTCGCCTCGTGGTGAACGGACTTCGCGGGCGGGAGTGGGGGAGCGGTCGAAGAGGAAGCGGGCCGTCGCCGACTCCTTCACCGCCGCCAGTCCGGCCACGGGTCCGCTGTACAGTACCCGTCCGCCGTGCTCGCCGGCCTGCGGGCCCACGTCCACCAGCCAGTCGGCGCCGCGCATCACGTCCAGGTGGTGCTCCACCACGAACGCCGAGTTGCCCGCCGACTTGAGCCGGTCCAGGACCGTGAGCAGGGCCCTCGTGTCCACGGGGTGCAGACCGGCGGACGGTTCGTCGAGGACGTAGACGACGCCGAAGAGGCCGGACCTCAACTGGGTTGCCAGGCGCAGTCGTTGGAGTTCGCCCGCCGAGAGGGTGGGGGTCGCGCGGTCCAGGCTCAGGTAGCCGAGGCCCAGTTCGAGGATCGGTGCGATGCGGGAGTCGAGGTCCTCGGTGAGGACGCGGGCCGCCTCCGACGTTCCGTTGAGCGTGCCGGTCAACTCCGCCAGCGGTAGTGCGGCCAGGTCGGCGATCGTGCGGCCCGCGACGGTCACCGCCAGGGACTCGGCGCGCAGTCGGCTGCCTCCGCAGACCGGGCACGGGGTGCTGGTCAGGAAGCGTTCCGCCTTGGCCCGTAGGGTCGGGCTCTTCGTGTCCGAGAAGGTCTTCATGACGTAGCGGCGGGCGCTCATGTACGTGCCCTGGTACGGGCGTTGGATGCGGTCCGCGTCCCGGATGGGGTGCACGGTCACTACCGGCTGCTCGTCCGTGAACAGGATCCACTCCCGCTCGTCGGCGGGGAGTTCGCGCCACGGGCGGTCCACGTCGTGGCCGAGCGTGTCGAGGATGTCGCGCAGGTTCTTGCCCTGCCAGGCGCCCGGCCACGCGGCGATCGCGCCCTCGCGGATCGACAGTGAGGGGTCGGGGACGAGGGACTCCTCGGTCGTCCGGTGGACCCGGCCGAGGCCGTGGCACTCCGGGCACGCGCCCGCCGCCGTGTTGGGGGAGAAGGCGTCGGAGTCGAGGCGTGCGGCGCCGGGCGGGTAGTCGCCGGCGCGGGAGAACAGCATCCGGAGGGAGTTCGAGAGGTTGGTGACCGTGCCCACCGAGGAGCGGGAGGTGGGGGTCGAGCGGCGCTGCTGGAGGGAGACCGCCGGGGGGAGGCCGGTGATCTCGCCGACCTTCGGCGCGCCTACCTGGTGGATCAGTCTGCGGGCGTACGGCGCCACCGACTCGAAGTAGCGGCGCTGGGCCTCCGCGTAGATCGTGCCGAAGGCGAGGGACGACTTTCCGGAGCCGGAGACGCCTGTGAACACGGTCAACACGTCCCGCGGGATGTCGACGTCGACGCCCTGGAGATTGTGCTCGCGGGCGCCGCGGACACGGACGTAGGAGTCGGGGAGGTGAGGGGTGCGGGGGCTGTGCATGACCCGGCGAGTCTATGCGACCAGGCCGGGTGCCGCCCGGTGACCTGCGGGGGTGCGGGGGCGTCTGCGCTGTGCCACGTTGGAAGGCACGGATGCCAGTCGCCGCACAGTCGCCGCACGGAAGGCCCGTGGTCATGAGCACTCCCGGATTCGGTTTCGGACGCAGCCCCTTCGAGGAATTCGACGAGCTGATGTCCCGGTATTTCGGCGGTTCGGGCCCCGCGTCACCGTCACGCCGGGCCCAGCGCGTCGACATCGGCAGCCTGCTCTCCGAACGGGCCCGTGAGCTGGTGGCCCAGGCGCGGGACATCGCCGCCGTGGAGGGCAGCGAGCAGCTCGACGCCCGGCATCTGCTGGCCGCCGCCACCGAGCAGGAGTCGACCCGACGGCTGCTCGCCGAGGCGGGCGCGGACCCCGACCGGATCCGGGAACGGGTGTCCTCAGGCGCGGACGGCGCCCCGAAGACCGAACCCAGCACGCTCACCCCGGCGGCCAAGCGGGCCCTGCTCGACGCGTACCGGATCTCCCGCGCCGAGGACTCCTCGTACATCGGCCCCGAGCATCTGCTGCGGGCGCTGGCCGCCAACCCCGAGTCGGCCGCCGGACAGGCCCTCGCGGGCAGTGGCTGGGAGGGCGACCGGGTGCCCTCAGGTTCCGAGCCCGAACGCAAGCGGCCCAGCAGCACGCCCACCGTCGACGAGTACGGGCGCGACCTCACCGAGGACGCCCGCGCCGGGCGGCTCGACCCGGTGATCGGGCGGGACGACGAGGTCGAGCAGACCATCGAGGTGCTGTCCCGGCGCAGCAAGAACAACCCCGTCCTCATCGGCGACCCCGGTGTCGGCAAGACCGCCGTCGTCGAGGGCATCGCCCAGCGCATCGTCGCCGGTGACGTGCCGAAGACCCTGGCGGGCAAGCGGCTCGTCTCGCTGGACCTGGCCGGGATGGTCGCCGGCACCAAGTACCGCGGCGAGTTCGAGGAGCGGCTGAAGAAGCTCCTCGACGAGGTGAGCGAGCACGGCGACGAACTGGTGCTGTTCCTCGACGAGTTGCACACCGTCGTCGGCGCGGGCGGCGGTGGTGACGGCGCCCTGGACGCGGGCAACATGCTCAAACCCGCCCTGGCCCGCGGGCAGTTGCACCTCATCGGTGCCACCACCGTCGACGAGTACCGCAAGTACATCGAGAAGGACTCCGCGCTGGAGCGCCGCTTCGCGCCCATCCTGATCGGCGAACCGACCGTCGACGACACCATCGAGATCCTGCGCGGCCTGCGCGACCGCTACGAGGCCCACCACCAGGTCCGTATCACCGACGAGGCCGTCGTCGCGGCGGCCGAACTCTCCGACCGGTACATCACCGCCCGCTTCCTGCCCGACAAGGCCATCGACCTGATGGACCAGGCCGCGGCACGCGTACGGCTGCGCGCCAAGACCCCGCTCTCCGACACCCGCGAGGTCGAGGACCGGCTCGCCGCCCTGAACCGCGAGAAGGACCAGGCCGTCGCCGACGAGGAGTACGAGCGGGCCAAGGAGATCCGCGACCGGATCAAGGACACCGAGGCCGAGCTGAAAGCGGGCGGCTCCGCCGAGGAGCAGGCGCCCAAGGTCACCGCCGAGGACATCGCCGAGGTCGTCTCCCGCACCACCGGCATCCCCGTCGCCCAGCTCACCGAGGAGGAACGCGCCCGGCTGATGAAGCTGGAGGAGCACCTCCACGAGCGCGTCGTCGGCCAGGACGAGGCCATCACCGCCGTGGCCCGTGCCGTACGCCGCGCCCGGGCCGGCATGAGCGACCCGAACCGGCCCATCGGCAGCTTCCTCTTCCTCGGCCCCACCGGCGTCGGCAAGACCGAACTGGCCCGCGCGCTCGCCGCCGCACTCTTCGGCGACGAGAGCCGCATGATCCGCCTCGACATGAGCGAGTTCCAGGAGCGCCACACCGTCTCCCGCCTGGTCGGCGCACCTCCCGGATACGTCGGCCACGACGAGGCCGGCCAGCTCACCGAGGCCGTCCGCAGGCAGCCGTACGCCGTGCTGCTGCTCGACGAGGTGGAGAAGGCGCACCCCGACGTCTTCAACACACTGCTGCAACTCCTCGACGACGGGCGGCTCACCGACTCGCAGGGCCGCACGGTCGACTTCAAGAACACCGTCGTGATCATGACGTCGAACATCGGCGCCGACCGCATCCTCGCGGCGGGCGTCGACGACTACGCCAAGGTCCGCGACACGGTGATGCCGGTCCTGAACCAGCACTTCCGCCCCGAGTTCCTCAACCGCATCGACGAGATCATCGTCTTCCGCGGCCTGGAACGCGCCCAACTGCGCGACATCGTCGACCTGTTGCTGGAACACACCCGGCGCAGGCTGCACGCCCAGGACGTCACCCTGGAGGTCACCGACGCGGCGGCGGACCTGCTCGCGAACCTCGGTTACCAACCCGACTTCGGCGCCCGCCCGTTGCGCCGCACCATCCAGCGCGAGGTCGACGACCGGCTCGCCGACATGCTGCTCGCCGGAGCACTGAACGCGGGCGACCAGGCCCGGGTCGACGCGAGTGACGGCACGATCGAGATCAGGGCAAGCCAGGCGGCCGCGCACTAGCCGGTCCGCATTCGCACCCCTCTGGGAGACAGGTATGAGCAGTTATCGAGTCGCGCAAGTGGGCGCGGCCGGCGGCGAGTTCACCATCGTCGAGCGGGACGTGCCGGAGCCGGGACCGGGCCATGTGCGGATCGCCGTGGAAGCCTGCGGGATCTGCCACAGCGACACCTTCTTCGTGAACGCCGGAGTGCCGGGCGTACGGTTCCCGCTGGTCACCGGGCACGAGATCGCCGGGCACATCGACGCGCTCGGCGAGGGCGCCTCGGACAGCGGCTGGCGGGTCGGCGACCGAGTGGCCGTCGGCTGGTTCGGCGGCAGCTGCGGCCACTGCACGCCGTGCAGGCAGGGCGACTTCATCGTCTGCGAGAACCTGAAGGTGCCCGGCTGGGCGTACGACGGAGGCTTCGCGGAGATGACCGTCGCGCCGGTCGACGCGCTCGCCCGGATCCCCGAGGGCCTCTCGGCGAGCGTCGCCGCGCCGATGGGCTGCGCGGGCGTGACCACGTTCAACGGGCTGCGGCGCAGTTCCGCGGGGCCGGGCGACCTGGTGGCCGTACTCGGACTCGGCGGCCTCGGCCACCTGGGCGTGCAGTACGCGGTCGCCATGGGATTCGAGACCGTGGCGATCGCCCGAGGCGCCGAAAAGGCCGACTTCGCCAAGCAGTTGGGCGCGCACCACTACGTCGACAGCACGGCGGACACCGAGGTCGCGGAGGCGCTGCAGGCCCTCGGCGGCGCCAAGGTCGTGCTGGCCACGGCGGGCAACGCCGACGCCGCCACGGCGACCGTGGAGGGGCTGCGGCACCGCGGCGAACTGGTCGTCATCGGGGCGGACACCGCGCCCTTGGGGATCAGCCCGCTCCAACTGCTCATGAGCGCCAAGGTGGTTCGGGGCCATCCGTCCGGCACCGCGCAGGACGTGCAGGACACCCTGGCCTTCAGCGCCCTGCACGGCATCCGCCCGATGGTCGAGACCGTGCCCCTGGACGAGGCCGGCGAGGCCTATGAGCGGATGCTGTCCGGCGCCGCGCGCTTCCGGATGGTGCTCACCCCATGAGCGAGGCGAGCCGCCGGTAGGAGTCCAGCAGGGCTTCGCGGTCGTAGGTGCTGGTGGTGACGAGGACCTCGTCGGCCGCCGTCTCCTTCAGCACCGTCTTCAGCTCGTGGGCCACCTGTTCCTCGGTGCCCGCGAGCTGTCCGGTGAGCCCGGACTCGTAGAAGCCGAACTCCTTGTCGGTCATGGGCAGTTGCTCCACGCGTTCGGCGGGTGGCAGCGGCGGGAAGGTGCCGTGGGTGCGCGAGTACGCCATCGACCAGGCCTCCGGGACGAGCAGTCGGCGGGCCGCTTCGGGGGTGGCGGCCACGGCGATCGTGCCGGAGATGACGACGTACGGGTTCGCGGCCCAGGGGGAGGGGCGGAAGCGGGCCCGGTAGTGGTCGATGCCGCGCCGCATCTTCTCGCGGTTGCGGAGGTCGCCGATCACCATCGGCAGGCCCGCGCGGGCCGCGATGCCGGCGCCCTCGCCCATCGCGAGCACGAACGGCGGCACGCTCAGGCCCTCGGAGGGCCGCGCGTGCGCGCCGGTGGGCGAGGTGCCGCGGAACCAGTCGAGAAGTTCGTCGAGTTGTACGGCGAAATCGTCGGCGTCGTCCTTGTCGCGGCCCAGCGCCTTGCGCACCCCGTCGGTGAAGCCGACCGAGCGGCCGAGTCCCATGTCGATCCGGCCCGGGAAGAGCGACTCCAGGACCCCGAACTGCTCGGCCACGATCAGGGGTTGGTGATTGGGCAGCATCACCCCGCCCGTGCCGACCCGGATGCTCCGGGTGGCCGAGGCGACGGCGGCGGCCAGCACGGTCGGCGCAGAACCGGCGACCCCGGGCACGCCGTGGTGCTCCGACACCCAGAAGCGGTGATAGCCCAGCTCCTCGGCCTCCCGCGCGAACCGCACGGTGTCGCGCAGCGCCTCGGCGGGTGGGTGTCCCTCGCGGGTGCGGGACCGGTCGAGGACGGAGAAGGGGGTCGAGGCGATCACGGAACTCACGTCAGTTCCAACGTCGGGGAGGCCCCGGCATTCCCGCAGCGGTCAGGCCTCGATACCTCACCGCCGGGACCGGACGCGTGCGTCCCGGGGCGGGGCGATGAACTGCAGCTCCAGCGTGACGGGCGGCGCGGCGACCCCCGGCCCGCCAGCAGCTGCCCACTCCAGTATTTCCTCCATGCAGTCGTCGTCCATCGCGAAGCCGACCCAGGTCGGCCGCCCGCCGGCCCGCCGCCCCGCGGCCGACGGCTGGACCACGATCACGTTGGCCTGGTCGCAGGGGCCCAGGCAGTCCGTCGTACGGACGGCGAAACCGTGCTCGGCCGCGCCGGACCGCAGTCGTTCCAGCTGCCAGGCGTGGTCGGTGCCGGGGTGTTTGCGCGGGTCGCCGCAGCAGCAGCCCCGGCATACGACCAGGGTGCAGGGTCGCTCGCGGGCGGCGCCGACGAGGAACGTACGGGGAGCGGGAGTGGCGGCAGACATGCAAGAAGCATGAGGCCAGGGCTCTCGCGGGCCGTTGCCGGGGTGGCGGGTCCCGCTGTCTAGGGTGGGCGGGTGACTGCTGACAACAAGCGCCCGCTCGCCGTGTTCGACCTCGACAACACCCTCGCCGACACGGCGCACCGGCAGCGGTTCCTGGAGCACAAGCCGCGCGACTGGGACGGCTTCTTCGGCGCCGCGCCGCAGGATCCGCCGCTGGCGGAGGGCGTCGCGCTCGCGCTGGAGTGTGCCGAGGAGTGCGAGGTCGTGTATCTGACCGGGCGGCCCGAGCGCTGCCGACGCGACACGCTCGCCTGGCTCGCCGCGCAGGGGCTGCCCGACGGGCGGGTCTTCATGCGGCGCAACGACGACCGCAGGCCCGCCCGGCGCACCAAACTGGAGATCCTCAAGCGCCTCGCCCGCGACCGCGAGATCCGGGTCCTCGTGGACGACGACGAGTTGGTCTGCGACGACGCCGAACGGGCCGGGTTCAGGGTCGTACGGGCCCGCTGGACCGCCCCCTCCGCCGCGCTGGAGGCGGCACAGGAGGGGGAGGGCCGGACCTGAGAGGCCTGTGCGCTACGGCCGTCGGTCCTTGTCCACGGCTGTCAGTCCTCGTCCTCGATGCGGAAGCCGACCTTCAGGCCGACCTGGAAGTGCTCGACCTGCCCGTTCTCGATCTGGCCCCTGACCTGGGTCACCTCGAACCAGTCCAGGCTGCGCAGGGTCTGCGCGGCGCGGGCGACGCCGTTGCGGATGGCCTGGTCGATGCCCTCGTGAGAGGTGCCGACGATCTCGGTGACCCGGTACGTGTGGTTGGACATGCGGGTACTCCTCTCGGCCGTGACGGGCGCGTCACGCGTCACTCCACGGTGCCCCAAGGCGAGCCGGTGCGCGAGACGGCCCGTCACCCGTCGTCAGCGCACCACGCTCAGTGACAGCGCGAAGCGTCCCTCCTGGTCGGTCCACCAGTGGGTCAACTCCAGCCCGGTTGCCGCCAGTTCGGACCGCACGCCCTCCTTGCGGAACTTCGCGGAGATCTCGGTGCGGAGTTCCTCGCCGGCCGTGAAGTCGACGGCGAGATCGAGGGCGGGGATCTTCACGGTCTGATCCGTGCGGGACCGCAGCCGCATCTCGATCCACTCGTTGTCGCTGTCCCAGAGGGCGACGTGGTCGAAGGCGTCGGCGTCGAAGTCGGCGCCGAGCTCGCGGTCGACGACGGTCAGGACGTTCTTGTTGAACGCGGCCGTCACCCCGGCCGCGTCGTCGTACGCCCTGACCAGGACCTCCTCGTCCTTGACCAGGTCCGTGCCGAGCAGCAGCGCGTCGCCGGGGGAGAGGAGCGAACGGAGGCGTGCGAAGAACGTGGCGCGTTCCGCCGGGAGCAGGTTGCCGATCGTGCCGCCGAGGAACGCCAGCAGGCGCGGGCCCGGTGTCTCCGGCAGGGTGAGGTCGCCGGTGAAGTCGGCGATCAGGGCGTGCACGTCGAGACCCGGCCGTTCCTCGATGAGGGCGTGGCCTGCCTGGGTGAGCGCGCTCTCGCTGACGTCGACCGGGACGTACACGGCCAGGCCGGTGAACGCGTCGAGCAGGTGGCGCGTCTTGTCCGAGGAGCCGGAGCCCAGCTCGACGAGCGTGCGGGCGCCGGTCGCGGCGGCGATCTCGCCGGCCCGGTCGACGAGGATCTCCCGCTCGGCACGCGTGGGGTAGTACTCGGGCAACTCGGTGATCCGCTCGAAGAGTTCGCTGCCGTGGGCGTCGTAGAACCACTTCGGCGGGAGTGTCTTCGGGGTGCTGGTGAGGCCCTCCAGGACATCGGCGCGCAGGGCCGCGTCGGTGGCGTCCTCGGGCAGGGTGCGGGTGAGAAGGAACGGGCTCACGTACGGGGCTCCTTCGATGGTGCGAGGTCTTTGAGGGGGGTGAGAAGGACCTCGGTGCGGTTCGCGGTGAGCAAGGTGTGGTCGGGGACCTCCTGCCAGTGCTGGTCGTCGTCGTAGGGCTCGGAGGCCACGACCGTGCGGCGGCCGGGCTCCGAGAGGTACCAGAGGGTGTCGCCCCAGGCCGTGGCAGCGATCGTCTCGCCGTTGGCGAGAAGGAGATTGAGGCGGGAGCCGGGGGCCGCATGGGCGACCTCCGTCACGGTGTCGGCCAGTGCCTGGCCCTCCTCGTCACCGGCCCGCAGCCGGCTCAGGACCAGCGCCCAGACGAGCGCCGAGTCGCAGCGGGCCTCAAGCGACAACAGGTCCACCGGCGGCAGGCGTTGGGCGAGCGCCGCGAGGGTGCGGGGCCAGCCGGTGACGGCGCCGTTGTGGCTGAACAGCCAGGGGCCCGCGGCGAACGGCGCCGCCGCGGCCTCCCCGTCCGCACCCGCGAACGTCGCGTCCCGTACGGCGGCCAGCAGCGCGCCCGAGCGGACCACGCGTGCCAGGTCGGCGAAGGACTGGTCGCCCCAGATGGGCGCGGCCCGCCGGTAGCGGCCAGGCACCGGGTCGCCCTCGGCATACCAACCGACCCCGAAACCATCGGCGTTGACCGTCCCGTGCCGCTGCCGCCGGGGCTCCCAGGACTGGCGGTAGAGGCTGTGCGCCGGGTCCACGAGGAGCCGGCCGAGCGGCTCCTCGGGCCCCAGGTACGCCAGATGGCGGCACATCAGACGGCCCCCGAGCGGGCGGTGCGGAAGCCCGAGAAGATCTGCCGCCGGATCGGATAGTCCCAGTTGCGGAACGTGCCCCGGCAGGCCACCTCGTCCACGGCGAACGAACCACCCCGCAGCACCTTGCACTCCGGGCCGAAGAACACCTCGGAGTACTCCTTGTACGGGAACGCCCTGAACCCCGGGTACGGCAGGAAGTCGCTCGACGTCCACTCCCACACGTCACCGATCAACTGCCGTACGCCCAGCGGTGATTCGCCCGCCGGATAGCTGCCGGCGGGGGCCGGGCGCAGGTGCCGTTGGCCGAGGTTGGCATGCTCGGGTGCCGGGTCGGCGTCGCCCCACGGGTAGCGCGTCGAGCGGTCGGCCGTCGGGTCGTGGCGGGCCGCCTTCTCCCACTCCGCCTCGGTGGGCAGCCGGCGTCCGGCCCAGCGGGCGTAGGCGTCGGCCTCGTACCAGCACACGTGCACCACCGGCTCGTCGGGCGGTACGGCCTCCGTGACGCCGAACCGGCGCCGCAGCCACTGGCCCGCCTCCCGGCGCCAGAACAGCGGCGCCGTAACGGAGTTACGGCGGATGTGCGCCCAGCCCTCCTTCGTCCACCAGCGCGGGTCGTCGTAGCCGCCGTCCTCGATGAACGCCAGATACGCGCCGTTCGTCACCGGGGTCGTGTCGATGTAGAACGGCGCCACCTCCCGCCGGTGCGCGGGCCGTTCGTTGTCCAGGGCCCACGGCTCGGTGGAGGTGCCCATCGTGAACGGGCCGCCGGGGACGAGGACTTCGGGTGGCCCGGTGAACAGCGGGACCGGTTCCGGGTCCGGGGCGGTCAACGCCTGCGGGCCCTTGCGGAGCTGATGGGTGATCAGCATCGTTTCGTCGTGCTGCTGTTCGTGCTGGGCGACCATCCCGAAGGCGAAGCCCATCTCGGTCAGCCGCGTCCCGCGGAAGGCGGCGCCCTCCAGCACGTCCGTCACCCGGCCCCGCACCTCGGCCGCGTACCGCCGGGCCTCCTCGGGCGGCAGCAGCGGCAGCGAGGGGCGTTCGGAGCGCGGGTGCTCGAACGCGTCGTAGAGGCCGTCGATGTCGGGCCGCATCGCGTCCCGGCCGCCGACGGCCCGCAGCAGCCACAACTCCTCCTGGTTGCCGATGTGTGCGAGGTCCCAGACCAGCGGGGACATCAACGGCGAGTGCTGGGCGGTGAGTTCGGGCTCGTCCACGCAGCTCGTCAGGAGCGTGGTGCGGTCCCGGGCCGTGGTCAGGGTGGTCAGCGCCCGTTGCCTGAGCGCCTCGATATCGATGTCAGCAAAGGTGTCAGCGGCGGTGTCGGCGTCGGTCATGTGCGGATGTCCTTCCCGTGCGGGCGGCTGTCCGTGCCGCGCACGCGGTCGAGCAGATCGTCGGCGGGGCAGCGGCCCCGGACGACATAGCGGTCGAAGTACGCGCGGACGGCGTCCGTGACCCCGGCGGTGGCGCCCAGCCGGGGCAGCGCCTCCAGTGCCGCCGCGAAGCACACGAGGGCCACCTCGTGCAGCTCCGGGTCGGACAGGCCGTGGCGGGCCGCGTCGATCCACAGCGGGTTGTGCGGCGCGGGCAGCCCCTGAGACCGTTCGGCCAGCGGCTTCACCGCCCGGTACGCGGTCTCGGCGGCCTCGGGGTCGTCGAACAGCGCCGTCGTCACGGCCAGCGGCACGATCCAGCCGTCGTCCCCGGGCTGCGCGTCGATCATGCGCAGTTCGAGATGGCCGCGCGGCCTGACCGGCGGGAACAGCGTCGAGATGTGGTAGTCGAGGTCCTCACGGGTCGGCGGCCTGGGCGCCCCCGACCTGATCCACTCCCGGAAGGTCAGCCCCTCGGGCACCTCCCACGGGCCGCTGTCCTGCCGTATGCACATCACCGGCGAGTCCAGGACGTGATCGGTCCAGGCGTCGCGCGGGGCCGCGTCCAGCGGGGGCCCGCCCGCACGGCCGGGGCCGATCTCCATCCAGATCAGCTGCCGGGTGGAGCGCCAGCCGGTGGGGCTGTGGCCGACCAGCGGGGAGTTGGCGAACGCGGCCACCAGGACCGCGCCCAGCTGGTGCGCCAGCCACCAGCGCCGCCCGAGGCCGAGCGGACCGGGCTCCTCGTATCCGGCGTCCAGGCACACCTGCACGGACGCCGAGGAGCACATCATGCGGCGGCCCGCGATGCCGGTGCGGTCGAGGCAGCGCTCCATCGCGTCGTAGCGCGGCTCGTGCAGGAACCGGCGCGGCGGGTGCCAGGGATCATGGCCGACGCCGACCAGTCCCAGGCCGTCGCCGCGCAGCACCGCGCGGACGGCGTCGAGATCTTCGGAGACGGAACCGATGCACTCCATCAGGGAGGCGGCGGGCGACGAGCTGAGTTCCAGCTGGCCGCCGGGCTCGACGGTGAGCGCCGACCTCAGAGGCACGGTCTTCAACGCGGCGTAGGCCGCGTCGAGTCGTTCGGGTGTCACGGTGAGCTGCGGCACGCGCAGCTCGTGGACGAGCCATTCCACTTCGACCCCGAGGGTGCGGGGCGGACCGGTCTTGAAGCAGATGCCCTTGACCAGGGCCTCCACCTCGGGTTCGGTGACCGCGGTACGGGGCTCCGTACAGTCGCTACAGTCACTTGCCGTTTCGGACATGTCGGGATCCTCCTGAGATTCCACCATGCCACCGGCCAGGTGTCGGAAGGGTCCGGGCCGGCACACTCGTCCCACCCAAGACCCTCGCGCCGCTTCGCACAAGGGTGAGTATCGGCACGTTCGGGATCCGTAATCTCTGGTTCTCCGGACGTTTCCGGGGCCCGGAAATCCTGTTGCACCGCACGACCAGCATCGCTCACGATGCCTGTATGAGCACGACGGGGGAGATCGCGGGGCGCGCGGTCATGGCGCACACGGGGGTTGTGCCATGAGCGCGCGCCTGCGCGGTATCGCGCAGCAGACCGAACAGATCGTGGCGGCCGGGGGCTACCGCACGGCGGACGGGCGCGAGGTGTCCATAGCCGCACAGACCGAGGCGGCCCGCGCGGGTACGCGCCTGTACGGACCGGAACCGGTGCGGACACCACCGTTCCCGCCCGTGGAGACGCTCTTCGAGGTCACCGGCGAGAGCAGCCTGGAGGCCGCGCGCCGACTGACCGGCCCGGTGGCCGTCCTGAACTTCGCCTCCGCCCGCAACCCGGGCGGCGGTTTCCTGAACGGCGCGCAGGCCCAGGAGGAGGCCCTGTGCCGCGCCTCCGCGCTGTACACGTGCCTGCTTCAGGCCCGCGGTTTCTACGACCATCACCGCGCCCACCGCGACCCGTTCTACACGGACCGGGTCATCCACTCACCGGCCGTCCCCGTCTTCCGCGACGACAAGGGCCGGCTCCTGGACGAGCCGTACACCGCCGGTTTCCTGACCGCCGCCGCGCCGAACGCCGGGGTGGTGCTGCGCACGGCACCGGAGCGCGCGGCCGAGCTGCCGCACGCCATCGCCGTAAGGGCGGAGCGGGTGCTGGAGACGGCTGTCGCGCACGGCTACCGGCGACTCGTCCTGGGCGCCTGGGGCTGCGGGGTCTTCCGGAACGACCCGGCGCAGGTCGCGGGCGCCTTCCACACGCTGCTCGGGCCGGGCGGACGGTTCGCCGCGGCCTTCGAGCACGTGGTGTTCGGCGTCCTGGACCGCACGCCGGGTGCCACGGTCCGGGACGCCTTCGTACGAGCCTTTCCGGAGCGTCAGCTCCAGAGCTAGCCGTGTTTCATCTCAGGTGGAGGCCGCTCAGGTCCAGCCGTAGCGCTCGTGCAGCCGGTGCCGGACGAGGTTGAAGCGCATCTGGTCGATCGCGCACGCCTCCCGGCGCATGCCGTCCTCGTGCAGGCGCAGGACGCGGTCCACGTCGACCCACGAGTCGCGGCCCGACTTGTCCCACGGGCCGTTGCCGATCGCCACCCACTCGCGGTCGGCGTCGTGGCGCTTGCTGGACAGCTGGACGGCGAGCAGTGTCCCGCCGGGCTCACGGGCCACGACGAGGACCGGGCGGTCCTTGCCCCGGCCGTCGTTCTCCTCGAACGGCACCCAGGTCCAGACGATCTCACCGGGGTCGGGGTCGCCGTCGTGCGCGGGGGAGTACTCGGTACGTACCTTGCCGACCTCGCGCGGGGCGGCCTCGGTGGTGGCGGAGGGGCCGAAGCGGCCCGGGACGTTCTCATCGGTAAAGGCGGTCACGGA
>NZ_JBHXME010000120.1:0-34823 GCF_042721125.1 Streptomyces sp. NPDC058469 | reverse complement strand
GGGCATGCAGGGCGTGTTTTCCGTGCCGGGCGCTGCAGCGCCCCAAAGGGGCGCGGGGAACTGCGCGCCCAGCCACAACGGCGCCGCACCCGGCACACGACCATCGCGCCCAGCTACAACGGCGCCGCCCTCGACACTCGACCATCGCGCTCAGCCACAACGGCGCGGCACTCGACACACGAACGGCGCCGCACTCGACACACGACCATCGCGCCCAGCCACAACGGACCGGCACTCGACACCCGACCATCGCGCTCAGCTACAACGGTGCCGCACTCGACACCCGACCATCGCGCTCAGCCACAACGGACCCGCACCCGACACACGACCAAAGCCGCCAAGCTAGCGCCGCGTCACCGTGCCCTCCACCGCGAACAACTGCTCCTCGACATGGTCAAGAGCCAACCGCAGCGCCCCAGTTGCCGCAGCCGCCTCCCCGAGCAACGACAAAGCCACCTTCGGCGGCCGCAGGCAATACCGCGCCAACTCCCGCCGCAACGGCTCCAGTACACCGTCCAGACCGGCCGCCCACCCGCCCACGACGACCAGCTCCGGATCGAGGGCCAGCACCAGCGCGGCGACATCGTGCACAAGGCGCTGGATGAAGCGATCGACGGCCGCCCGGGCCCGCTGGTCACCGTCGCGGGCCAGCGCGAAGACCTTCGCGACCGCCTGTTCGTCCAGGGGATGCAGCGGCTCGTCCGTCGTGGACAGCAACGTCTCCGGAGTCACATCCCGGCCCAGCAGATGCAGTGCGCCGATCTCACCGGCCGCCCCGCGGTACCCCCGATGCAGCCGCCCCCCGATCAGCGAACCGGCCCCGGGGCTCAACCCGGCCAGCACCATCACCATGTCGTCGGACTCGGTGGCCGCACCCTTCCAGTGCTCGGCGACCGCCGCCGCGTTGGCATCGTTCTCGACCAGCACCGGGCACTTGAAGGAGCGGCTCAACCGCTCGCCCAGGTGCAGCCCCGTCCACTGGGGCAACGCCGTGCCCAGCCGTACGGTGCCGTCCGCCTCGACGATGCCCGGCGTGGCGACGCCCACCGCCCGCAGCGAGCCGCGTGCGACTCCGGCCCGGCGCAGCAGTTCGGCGACCGCGGTACGCAGCCGCTCCAGGCGCTCGTCCGCCGAAGCCGTCTCGTCGACGTCCTTGGCGATCGCGCCGAGCACCCGGCCGTCCAGGTCGGCGAGGAGCACGGCGACGCGATGTGCGCCGATCTCCAGGCCCAGCAGATGTCCGGCCTCGGCCCTGAACCGGAACCGCCGCGCGGGCCGCCCCTGCCGCCGTACAACGCTCTCGTCGGCCGCCTTCTCGACGACCAGCCCCGCCTCGATCAGTCCCTCGACGACGCCCTCGACGGTCGGCCGGGACAGACCGGTCACCCGGGTGATCTCCGTCAGCGTGGCGCAGTCCGTGGCACGCAACGCGTGCAACACCACCGCGGAGTTGATCCTCCGCAGCAGCGAGGGGTCCCCGCCGGTCAGCCCCGCCAAGGTCTGTCCTCCCAGCTCGTGCGCGTGTTGGGCGGATCGTACTCGGCGCGACGGACCCCGGCGAGTGCCGGGGAGCCCTCGACCCACCCGCCCCACCGAATCACCCCGGCGCCACGAACCCCGACTCGTACGCCGCGATCACCGCCTGCGTACGGTCCCGCGCCCCCAGCTTCGCCAGTACGGCGCTCACATGCGACTTCACCGTCTCGGTCCCGACGACCAGCCGGGCGGCGATCTCCGCGTTCGACAGACCCCGCGCCATCAGCCGCAGCACCTCCGCCTCACGCTCGGTCAACTGGGCCCGCTCCATCACCGCGCGCGCCGCCCGGTTCCCGCCGTCGTCGCCGTACTCCGCGGCCAACTGCCGTACGGACGCCGGGAACAGCAGCGACTCGCCCTCGGCCACCAGCCGCACCGCGTGCACGATCTCGGCCGGCCGGGCCCGCTTCAGCAGGAACCCGTCGGCACCGGCCCGCAGTGCCTCATAGACGTACTCGTCGTTCTCGAAGGTCGTGATGACCAGGATCTTCGGCGGATCGTCGATCGTCCGCAGCACCGCGCGGGTGGCCTCGATGCCGTCCAGGAGCGGCATCCGTACGTCCATGGCGACCACGTCCGGCCGCAGCTGCCGAACCAGCGGGATCACCGCGGCCCCGTCGGCGGCCTCCCCGACCACCTCGATGTCCGGCTGCGCCTCCAGTACGGCCCGCAGACCCGCGCGTACGAGGGGTTCGTCATCGACCAGGAGAACGGTGACCGGCATCCGGCCAGCCTAGATCAGCCCAGCGGCAGCTCCGCATGCACCTGCCAGTCACCCTCGTCGGGCCCCGTGTACGCCCGGCCCCCGAGCAGCGCGGCACGCTCGCGTATGCCGCGCAGACCACTGCCCCGGCCCGGGCCCGATATCGCCGCCGTCAACGGATTGCGGACCTCCAGATCGAGGGTGCCGTCGGCGACCCCGATACGGACCCGCACGGGGACGGAGCCCGCGTGCCGCAGCACATTGGTCAGCGCCTCCTGCAGAATCCGGTAGCCCTCCCGGGAGATCGGCCCCGGCACCGTCTCCAACGGCCCGGTCACCTCCGCGTCGACCTTCGCTCCGGAGGCCCGCGCCGACTCCAACAGCCGGTCGGCGTCCACCAGCGTCGGCCGGCTGCTCACCGGCCGCTCCACCTCCCGCAACACGCCCAACACCCGCTCCAGATCCTCCAGTGCGGCCCGGCCGGTCTCCTCGATGGCGCCCAGCGCCCGCTCGGTGAACTCCGGGTCGCCCGCCGCCCGGGCGGCACCCGCCTGCACCACCGCCACGGTGAGTGCGTGCCCGATGGAGTCGTGCAACTCCCGCGCGATGCGATTGCGTTCCAACAGTTGCTCGGTGCGCTCCTCCAGGGCGGCGAGCCGCTCCGCGCGCGAGGGGCCGAGCAACTTCCGGGCCAGCGACGTGGCCAACTCGCCCAGGCCGACAATGGCGGCGTACAGGGCGACCAGGGGGAGCGGCGCCAGCAAGGCGTACCAGCCGCTCGGTGTCGCCTCCTTGAGGATCGGTACGTCGTCGGGAACGCGCCCGCGTGCGATCTCGACCAACTCGAAAGCGATGATCGGCAGCCAGACGCAGGCGAACGCGGTCAGCCAGCCCAGAACCATCCGGGCCTCCAACCACAGCATGGTGCGGCCCCGGTCCCGCCAAGTCGCCGACGGCGCCACGGAGATGCTCGGGTCCTGCTGGCCCGGCGTCAGCAACAGTTGCGCCTGTACTCCCTCACCGATCCGCACCGCCGGAATCAGGGCGACGGGGATCAGCGCGAGCGCGGGTGCGTACGGCGTCTCCGGGCTGACGAAGATCCACACGCTCGTGATCAGCATCGGCACCCAGAGGTGCAGCAGACGCGTGTACGTCGTCCCCCGGAGCAGCGGGCGCAGGAAGCGGGCCATTCCGACATCGTGACAGCCGGCACTGACAATCGGCCTCCCCCGGGCGGGGGAGACGATCTCCACCGGCGGGGGAGGACCCAACCCCCTTGAACGGCCAGGCTGTTGGCCATGACCAGCATCGACGTACGAGACCTCACCAAGGAGTACGGCACCCGGCGAGCCGTGGACCACGTCACCTTCGACGTCCGCCCCGGCAAGGTCACCGGCTTCCTCGGCCCCAACGGCGCCGGAAAGTCCACCACCATGCGCCTCGTCCTCGGCCTCGACCGGCCCACCTCCGGAACCGCCACCATCGGAGGCCGCCCCTACGCCGAGCTCACCGAGCCGCTGCGCCACGTGGGCGCCCTCCTGGACGCGCAGGCCGCGCACGGCTCCCGTACCGCTCGCGATCATCTGCGCGCCCTGGCGGCGAGCAACCGCATCCCGGCCACTCGGGTCGACGCGGTGCTGGAGGAGACGGGACTCGCGTCGGTCGCGCGGCACCGGGTGAAGACGTACTCCCTGGGCATGCGTCAGCGGCTGGGCATCGCCGGTGCGCTTCTGGGTGACCCCGAGGTCGTCCTGCTGGATGAGCCGTCGAACGGCCTCGACCCCGAAGGCATCGTCTGGATCCGGGAGTTGCTGCGCCGACTGGCGGCTGAGGGCCGCACGGTCCTGGTCTCCAGCCACCTGATGAACGAGACCGCCTCCTTCGCCGACCACCTCGTGGTCCTCGGCCGCGGCCGACTCCTCGCCGACACCCCGATGCGGGACTTCATCGACGCGCGCGTGCAGCCCCACGTACGCATCCGTACGACGGACGCCGGCGCACTCAAGAGCGTGCTCGCCGAGCACGGTCTCGACGCCGTGGAGCACGAGGAAGGGCACTGGACCGTGGCGCACGCACGCGTGGACGAGATCGGCACCCTGTTGTCGGCAGCGGGCGTACCGATCCTCGAACTGACCCCCACCGAGGGCACGTTGGAGCAGGCCTACCTCGATCTGACGGCCACCGAGACCGAGTTCACCGCACAGCACCAGGAGGCCTGACCATGGCATTCACGCCCGTGTTCCACTCCGAGTGGATCAAGGTCCGTACCCTGCGCTCACAGGTCGCGGCCCTCGCCATGGTCCTCGTGGTGACGGCACTCTTCTCCGCGCTCGCCTCGTCCGACACCGGAGGCGACGACTTCGACCCGCTGTTCGCGGTCTTCTTCGGAGTGACCTTCGGCCAGATCGCGGCGATCGCCTTCGGCACGACCGCGGTGTCCTCAGAGTTCCAGGGCGGAGCGCTACGGCTGTCGCTGGCCGCGGTGCCGCACCGGGGGCGCTGGTTCGCGGCCAAGGCGACGGCGATCGCCGCGCCCGTGTTCGCCGTTGGCCTGGTCACCGGCGTGGTGACACTGGCGGTCGGCAAGGCGGTGCTGGGCGCCGAGGCCGACGGGCTCGGCTGGGCGGAGCAGGTGCGCGGTGTGGTCGGCTGCGCCGTCTATCTCACGCTGATGGCACTGCTCGCGGCCGGTCTCACGGCGGTGCTGCGCAGCGGGGTGGCGACGCTGAGCATCGTCATACCGTTCCTGCTCATCGTGTCCTTCGTGGTCGGCGACGCGTCGAGCGACATCGCGGACCTGCTGCCCGACCGGGCAGGCCAGGTGGCGCTCCACGAGACCTGGGCCGGGGCGATGGGGCCGTGGACCGGGCTCGGGGTCACGGCGCTGTGGGTTGCGGTGGCGTTGGCGGCGGGGGCGTGGAGCGTGCGGCGCCGGGACGCCTGACCCTGGAAGTGCCGGAACGTTTGACCTCATGGGGGCACTGACGCCCCGCCAATTGTCAGTGGGGGCCGGTTTACTGGAGCCATGAACAGCACGCACTGGCCGGCCACGATCGACCTGCTGTGCACCCGGGACTTCCCCGCGGAGCACGGCAGGGCGGACGTGGGCACGGGGGGGACCCGGCTACCACATCGCCGAATTGCAGACGAGCGGCGACTTCTGGGAGGACGACGGGACAGGCCGGGAGGAGACCGAGGCGCAGTACGAGTTCGACCGTGACGAACTCGGCGAGCGGCTGATCGGGTGCCGGGGAGCACCCGATGTCGTCAGCCTGGCCGGCGCGTTCGAGCGGTCGCAAGGCGGCGAGGACATACCGGAGCCCTGGGCCTCGCTCAGCGCGCACGTGCCGAACATGCACCTGTGGAAGTCGCCGGAGACCGGCCGATGGATCGCCCTCGGCGTATCCCAGTGGGACAAGGAACTCCCGTTCCAACTCCTGGCCGTCATAACGGAGATGGACCCACCGTGAAGCCCTGGTCCTGCGCCGCCGCCCTCAGCCGCCCGAACTCCTCAGCCATCGTCGCCGCCGTCCAATGCGCGTTCAGCCCGCTCGGATTGGGCAGCACCCACACGCGCGTGTCCCCGAACGTCCGCTCCTGCGGCCCCACTTGGGCCTTCCGGTCGTCGAACGCGGCCCGGTACGCGGTCACCCCGAGCACCGCCAGCCACCGCGGCTTCCACCCCGTCAGCTTCGACGCGAGGAGTTGGCCGCCCTCGCGGTACTCCTCCGCACTCAGCTCGTCGGCCCGAGCCGTCGCCCGCGCCACCACATTCGTGATGCCGAGCCCGTACGACACCAACTCCCCTTGCTCCGCCGGCTTCATGAGCCTCGGCGTGAAGCCGGACAGATGCAGCACCGGCCAGAAGCGGTTGCCGGGACGGACGAAGTGGTGGCCAGTGGCCGCCGTCATCAGGCCGGGGTTGATGCCGCAGAAGAGTCCGCTGAGCTGGGATACGGCAGGTCAGAGCGGCGCCGATCCCCTGACCTGCAACGCAGCGTGCGTGTTCGGGTAGTTCGCTGCGTCTTCGTGTAGTACGGCGCAGAGATTTGCATGATCGTTTTCCCATCGGTTTCCCAGTTTCCCGCCTGACCGGGCGGGGGAGGCGGGAAACGCGAGCGAGGCGTCACAGGGGCCGGAGGTCGGCAATGGCCTCCGGCCCCCGGCCTCACTGCCGCACCAGGTGATCGCGCCGCACCGAGTACTGCTGGCCAGTCCTGAGCGACGTGAAGGAGCAACTGGCGGTGCTGCATTCGAGCTGTACTGCTGGGCGGCCGAGGTGCAAGGTCCCACCGGCCTGAGCGAGTCGGCCCCGGTGCCACGGCGCCAAGACAATGGCCCAGTACGCTGATGCAGTCCCTCGCTGGCGAACAGGAACTCGACGTCGAGCATCTCGACCCGATGTCCGCGATCCCTCCGCCGGCCGGTCTCACCTTCGACCAGCACGAGGCGCACCCGGACTTCATGCGTCTCGTGAGTATCGAGAACATCCACCAGGCCGAGCACATCGCCGCCTCGCCCAAGCTGCGTTCGCTCAACGCCCCGGCGGTCGCCATCATCGACCGGATCCTCCGCGCGGGCCGCGACCAGGGCGTCTTCACCGCCGAGGTGGACGCGGTCGATCTACACATGATGATCAGCGCGTTCTGCTGTTTCCGGATCACCAACCGGCACACCTTCGGCGCCCTCTTCGGACGGGACCTCACCGCACCGGACCGCCGCGATCACTACCGGACTCTGCTGGGCGACATGGTCATCGCCTACCTCACGACCGGCGAACAACCCGCCGTCGGGTAGGGGCTGCCACTGTAGGCCCATGCCCGGGGCGGGTCGGCGCTGTCGGTGTGCACCGCGCAGGACAGTGTCCGTGGCAGGGCTCGCCCCAGCTTGTGGCACCGCCTGAGTCGGCCGGTGTTCAGATGCTGCCGCGTGTGCCTCTGCGGCACAGGGCGATGAAGTTGCCCGCGATGGCGAGGACGCCGGTGGCGGCAAGGTCCCTGCCCGGCCGCCCTGCGGCTGGGTTCCGCCGGAGGCGTCGGCAGCGGGGATCGCGGTGTCGGTGTCGGTGTCGGAGGTGAACGTCGTGTCGGGCGTACTCGCGGACGGTGTGGTCGTCGAGACGGTTACCTTGCCCCAGGTGAAGGCCAGGGTGTCGAAGCCGAGGTGGTCTGGGCGGCTGGGAGGTGCGGGCGGTCCTTCCCGGCCGTACCGCGGCCCCGGTGGAACACCCCATCCCGGCGAGCTACCGCGTTGCGCAGGTGATCGCCACGATCGGCCTGTGCGTACAGTTCCTGCTGCCGGTACTGATCATCCGCACGGAAACAACACCGAGCGGTTCACATGTCTCCGCTACTTGCCCAGGTCCCTGCCCAGGCCGGCGAGACCGGCCAGGCCGCTTGGACGCAGGAGAGCTACGTGGCCTTCATCGCGAACTCGACCGCATCGAGACGGAGAGGGCGAACACCGGCACCGACGAGGACGCCCTGATCGACGAGGTGTTCACCGCGTACGATCTGCTGGATCCCAGTCACGCCCTGGTGGCCGGTGCGGTCACCGTAGTGCGTCAACTTTCTGGACAATTACGCCGCGTACGGCTCTGACACATTCGGCATTCTCCGCCGGGTCGCCGCCGACAGCAGCGACACCGTGAAGGAACAGGCCGGCTTCGCGGTGGTGGCCGGCCTGGTGGACGCGACCGGCTTCTCCTTCCGTAGCGCCGACGGCCGCTACTTGTGCCATTACGCCGTCCGGATCCGGCTGGACGCGAGCGACGGCTCGGACACCTTCAAGCAGGACGTGACTTTCCATGCCGTCACCCGAGTACTCCACCTCCGACACCTCGATCCAGGACGACAGCTCGTTCATCCCGGTGGGAGCCTGGATCTGATGCCTACGTCCGTCCGAGCGCGCGCAGTTCGTGGAGGGCTTTCGAGACTAGGACGGGGACCGCCGCGCCGGCGTTTTCGTAGCCTTCGCTCACTGTCTGGCCGCCGATGTACCGGGAGTGCACGCCTTCGAGGATCACGGCGAGTTTCATCGCGCTGAAGGCCATGTAAAACGGCAGGAGGTTCAGGTCCCGTCCGGTCAACTCCGCGTATCTCTCGGCCACTTCATGGCCGGTGGGGAAGCCCTGCTGCGTAGTGACGCCCACCGCGACGGGAATCAGCTCGCGGTCCATGTCGTCGCGGTCGTGCCAGTACGTCAGCGTCATGGCCAGATCGGCCAACGGGTCGCCCAGCGTGGAGAGTTCCCAGTCGAGGACGCCGGCGATGCGGGGCGGCCCGTCCAGGTCGACGATGGTGTTGTCGAGGCGGTAGTCGCCGTGCACGATCGAGGCGTCGGAGTGCTCCGGCACATGGTCGGAGAGCCGGTTCAGGAGGACGTCCATGTCCGGGAGCCCGCGCGTGTGCGAGCGCTGCCACTGCTGGCCCCACCGGGAGATCTGCCGTGCGCAGTAGCCGTGGGGCCGTCCGAACTCCGCCAGGCCGACGCTCGCAGGGTCGATGCTATGCAGGTCCGCGAGGGTGGTCACCAGACCGTCGGCCAGCGCCGAGCGCGCCTCGGGACCGATCCCGGTGGTGTCCTCCGCCGTGCGGATCACCACGCCGGGCACCTCGGCCATGACGTAGAAGGGACAGCCGAGGACCTCGGGGTCCGTGCAGAGCGCCAACGTTTGGGGCACGGGCACCCCGGTCCCCGCGAGCGCGGTCTGGACGCGGTACTCACGCTTCATGTCGTGTGCGCTGGGGAGCACTTGGCCGAGCGGCGGCCGCCGGAGGATGACGGTTCCGTGGGGGAGGCGCAGCCGGTAGGTGATGTTCGACAACCCGCCGGAAATCAGCTCGGCCTGCCAAGGACCGCCGTCCAGCAGATCCGGCAGCGTTTCCCGAAGCCACTTCTCGATGTCCGCAGCCGGCAGGCCGGGCAGATCGGTGCTCATGACCGGACCCCGCTTCCGTGTACGGCGGTACCGGCACGGCGTGCGGCCCGCTTGGCGATCGACATGCGGTGCGCCTCCGAGGCTCCGTCGTAGATACGGAACGCGCGGATGTCGGCGTAGACACGACCGATGACCAGGTCCTCGCTGGTGCCCAGACCGCCCGCGAGTTGCACCGAGCGGTCGACGACGCGTCCGACGGCCTCGCTGATGAACACCTTCGCGCGTGAGGACGATTCGGTGCCCTTGCCGCCTTCGGCGATCTCCCAGCATGCGTGCCACAACAGGGCCCGGGACGCGACCAGGTCGATCTCGTTGTCGGCGATCATCTGCTGCGCCATCCCCAGGTCGGCGAGCCGTTGCCCGAACAACTCCCGGTCGACCGCACGCGAGAGAGCGATCTCGTGTGCGCGGCGGGCGGCACCGAGCCATCGCATGCAGTGGGTGAGACGGGCGGGCGCCAGCCTGACCTGCACATACCGGAAGCCCAGCCCGGGCTCGCCGAGTACGGCCTCGTCGGGCACGAACACGTCCTCGAACAGCACCCGGCAGTGACCGCCGACCATCGTCGAGTCGATGGTGCGGGCGTGCTCCTTCACCGTGAAACCGGGTGTGCCGGCATCGACCAGGAGCATGGTGGCTCCGCCGCTCTCGTCGTCACGCGCCATGACGATGGTGAACGCGGCACCTTCGGCTCCGGTGATCAGATGCTTCTCGCCCGAGATGCTCCAGCCACCGGCGACCTTCCTCGCCAGCGTGCGTACGGAGGACGGGTCGGAGCCTGCTCCGGGCGGTGGCTCGGTCATCGCGAAGCAGGAGCGGATGTCGCCGTTGACCAGGGGAACGAGGTACTTCTCCCGCTGGGCGCGTGTGGCCACCACATTGAGCAGGTGGATGTTGCCCTCGTCCGGGGCTGCGCAGTTGAGGGCCAGCGGGCCGAGCAGACTGATGCCGGCCTCCTCCAGGAGAACGGCGGCCTCGTCGAAGCGGAAGCCACCTCCGCCGAGGTCGGCCGGTGCCTGTGGCGCCCAGATCCCGGCGGCCTTCGCCGCCTGCTGCAACTCGATGCGCAGACCGTCGTCCAAGCCGTTCGCGAATGCCTCCTGCTCGCGGGGGACGACCACGTCCGTCACGAACTCGGCGATCCTGTCGCGCCACTCCACGACTCTGGGCGCAAGAGAGAAATCGATGGACATCTACGGTGACTCCGTCCGGCTCGTCATGTCGTTGCCAGGGCCGGATCCGGCCCTGGTTCCCCCGGCGGTGGTCATGCGCGCCACAGTGTTTCCCCAGGTCGGGTGACCACGATGTGGGGCACCGCGGCATACCGCGACAGTCGGCACAGCGCCACGGTGAGTTCCGCGATGTCCGCGACCTGGATCATCGTGGCGGGGTCGACGCGTTCGTGTACCCAGGCCGCCATGTCGGTGTCGACGTACCCGGGTGACAGCGCCGTCGCGTTCACGCCCCGGGCGCCCTCGGCGGTCGTGATCGATTCGCAGAGGGAGATCAAGGCCGCCTTGGTGGCGCCGTACGCCGCCAGGCCCGGCTCGCTCACGACTCCCGTGATGGACGCGATGGCGATGATCCTCGCCCCCGGTCCGGACGGCGCGGATCCGGTCGTACGGAGTGCGGGCAGGAGTTGCTGGGTGAGCTGGAAGTTGCTCCTGAGGTTCACGGCCATCATGGTGTCGAGCTTGTGGAGGGGGTAGGCGGCCAGCTCGCCGCCCGTCCCCATACCGGCGGCGAGCACCAGGACGTCGATGCCGCCGTGCAGTTGGAGATGCGTGTCGGCCAGAGCCTCGACCTGCACCGGGTCCGCCATGTCCGCGGGGGCGGTCTCCACCCGAACTCCATGGGTGCGTATGTGGTCGGCGGCGTCCTTGAGCGGCCCGTCGGCACGAGCGGAGAGGGTGAGATCGAATCCCTCTTCCGCGAGCCGCTCCGCGATGGCTCTGCCGATTCCGCGGGATGCGCCGGTGACGAGCGCGGTACGCCGGACTGTCATGCCACTCCTTCTGAGCTAATGACCGTTAGCTCAAATCCTGATCGTTTGATCAGGAAGTTGTCAAGAGGAGCGGATGCCAAGCCTTTCGTGGCAGCTAACGAGCAGTAGCCGATATCCTCACCGCATGACTGAGACGCTTCATGGCGAGGACGGGTCGCGCTGGGCGGGACGGGATGCCGGCCCGCCGCGGAGGCAGCAGACCGTCGACGCGCTGACGGTCTCCGCGGCGGCGCTGAGACTGTTCGCCGAACGGGGCTACCGTGCGACGACGATGTCCGACATCGGCGCGGCGATCGGCATCCGCGGCCCGAGCCTGTACCGCCACGTGAGCTCGAAGCAGGTGCTGCTCGGGGAGATCATGGTCGACACGATGCGGGCGCTGATCGCCGACCAGCAGGCGGCGCTCGACGCCGGTGGTGACGTGCCTCTGCAGCTGCGGCGGATCGTCGAGGCGCATGTCCGCTATCACGCGGCGCATCGTGAGCAGGCGTTCGTCGGCAACCGCGAGATCGGGAACCTGGAGCACCCCTACCGCGACCAGGTGCTGCGGTTGCGCCAGGCCTATGAGCGGGGGCTGCGCACCGTCATCGAACGGGGATGCGCCGAAGGCGACTTCACCGTCGCGGAACCCCGGCTCGCCTCGTACGCGATCCTCGACATGGGCATGGGGGTCTCGGCATGGTTCCGTCCGGACGGACCGCACGGCGCCGAGCGGATCGCGTACACCTACGCCGACTACGCGATCCGCATGCTCACCGGAGGGTCGCCGGGGGGCGGGACCGGCGGCGCGTGACGGTACGCGTGCCGTTGTCGTCGGCACACGTACCGTTCTTGTCCACGCCTACTGCCGGCCGATACGGGCGTACACGTCGGGCTTGGTCCTGCGGTAGACGAGTGCCAGGACGACGCCGGCCACGAAGGTTCCGTACACGACCGCGAACATCGTGTTCGCGAGCGTCTGCGAGCCGCTGATCAGCAGGTTGAAGTTCTGCGTCGCCAGGACCACGGTCACGGTCAGGCCGACGAGCGCGAGGGCGGGGGCGATGACCGAGTTCCATGGATTCACCCCGGCCACCTGATTCCGCCTGAGGTAGACGGGCACCGCGATGCCGGTGACCACCAGCAGGACGATGAGCGCGTAGCCGAAGATCCCGACCAGTACGGCGTACAGCTTCGAGGGGTTCGCCCCGAGGGCGACGAAGGGGGCCAGGCCCAGCAGCGATACGACGGTCATGGTGAGCGACGCGCGGTGCGGGGAGCCGTGACGGCCGTGCACCCGGCTGAGGGAGCGGTGCAGAATGCGGTCCGAGCTGAGGTTGTACAGGTAGCGCGAGGTGATGTTGTGGCTCGACAGGAGCGCGGCGAAGATGCTCGTGTTCAGCAGTACGGTCACGATGTCCACGGTGACGCGGCCGCTGTAGGCCTCAAGACTCGTGATGAACGACCCGGTCGGGTCGGTGGCCGCGGCGGCCACGACCTTGTCGGCGCCCACGGCCTGGATCATCACCCAGGCGCCGCCCGCATACAGGACGGTGACCAGGCCGATGACGAGATACGTCGCCCTGGGAATCGTGCGGTCGGGATTCCGTACTTCGTCGCGGAAGATGGTGGTCGCCTCGAATCCGCCGAAGCAGGTGATGCCGTAAAGAAGGGCGATGCCGATCGAGCCGGAGAAGATGGCGTGGGGCGTGAATGACGAGGCGCCGAGACCGGAAGCACCGCCCTTGAAAACGACGCAGGCGTCATACACGAGAACGATGACGACCTCGCAGACCAGAAGCACGGAAAGAATCTTCGCCGAGAGGTCGAGCCTGAGGTATCCCAGCGCCCCGACGATTGTCAGCAGTACCAGGCCCCACGCCCACCATTTTATGTCGGGTCCGTGATAGGTGTCGTGCACGAGCGATTCCAGTACGAGGCCGCCGTACGCATAGCTGCCGATGGTCATGAAGTAGTAACACAGCAGTGCGACGAACGAGGATCCCAGCCCTACGACCCGGCCGAGGCCTGCGGTGATGTAGGCGTAGAAGCCTCCCGGATTCGGCAGGTGCCGGGCCATGGTGGTGAATCCGGCGGCGAAGAGGGCGATGATGGCTCCGGCAGCGATGAACGCCATGGGTGCGCCAATGCCATTTCCGTAGCCGATGACCACGGGAAGAAAGCCGACGACAACCGCCAAAGGCGCGTTGAAGGCCAGGACCGTGAAGAGCAGATGGGCCGTGCCGAGGTTTCCGCGGAGCTGTGATTCCTGGGACGGTGTTGCTGTGGTGGCTTTCGGCTCATTCGCCGCTGACACAGAACTCATGTGCACCCTCTCTGATGATGGCCCAGCCCCCCACTGAGGAATTGGCGAATCTTGTCGGCCTAGTAGCGGGCTACCGAAGCGGCCTGTCAAGGTTTTCGAGAAAATCAGGGAATTCTGGGACCGGAACGGAGAGTGCGGGTCTGCTTCCGGGGGTGGGTTGACAGCCTGGTGAGGCAGTCCCACAGTGGACCAGTAGTTGGTCATCTGATCAGGTCGTTAGATTACGATGGCGTTCGCTGCTCCGCAAGGGGTCTGTGCATCCCGTGTCCCGCAGATGTGGCGGGTGCCGACTGTGCCGTCTTCGGCCCGCGGCCCGGACCGGTGGGCGCCCGAGTCGCCGCGAGGAGCGTCATGTCGATTCAGTCGCAGGCCACGTACTCGGAGGGGTTCGTCGCACCGGGCTTCGAGCCGCTCCGGGAGGCGTTCGACCGGAACTTCGCGCAGCTCGGCGAGGTGGGGGCGTCCTGCGCGATCTATGCCGACGGCGAGCTGAAGGTCGACCTGTGGGGTGGAGTCGCCGATGTCGTCACCGGGGAGCGGTGGCGCGGGGACACGGTCGGGCTGGCGTACTCCGTGACGAAAGGTGCCACGGCGATCCTCTGCGCTCTGCTGGCCGACCGGGGAGAACTCGACCTCGACGCTCCCGTCGCACGCTACTGGCCGGCCTTCGCGAGCCATGGGAAGAGCGCTGTCTCGGTCCGGATGATCCTCGCTCATCAGGCCGGACTGCCGGTCCTCGAGGGCCGGTTCACTCGTGAGGAGATCCTCGCGTACGGCGTCGCGGTGCGAGCACTCGCCGGACAGGAACCGCTCTGGACGCCGGGCACCGCCTTCGGCTACCACGCCCTCACGTACGGCTGGCTTCTCGACGAGGTGGTGCGACGTGCCACCGGCCGGACGATCCAGCACTTGTTCTCCAGCGAGGTCGCCGTCCCGCTGGGCCTCGACTTCTTCATCGGTCTGCCCGACGGTGTGGAGCACCGAGTCGCCGCTCTGGTCGACGACCCGCTGTCCGGCCGCCCCGCAGTCTCGCCCGGCTCCTCGCTCGCGGAGAGGATTCCCGATCCGGAGCTGAGGCGGGCGATCGGCGGCGACCGGAGAGAGCCGGGGGCCCTGTCGTCGCTGCTGACTCGGGCGATGACCGTCAACGGTGTGCTGAGGACGCCCGACGCCGACGAGTGGAACACCCCGAGTGTCCGCAAGGCATCGCTTCCCGCCGCGAACGGCATCACCAACGCCCGCTCCGTCGCTCGGCTCTATGCCTCCTGCGTCGGCGAGGTGGACGGGCTGAGGCTGCTGGGGGAAGGCATGGTCGCGGCCGCGACCGCCGAGCGAAGTGCGGGGCGCGACCGGGTGACCGGACTGGACGCGAGGTTCGGCAGCGGGTTCATGCTGCCCACCGCGGGGGTGCCGATGCTGTCCGGGAGTTCCTTCGGGCATGAGGGTGTCGGTGGGGCGCTCGGGTTCGCCGACCGTGATGCCCGAATCGGCTTCGGGTATGTGCAGAACCTGCTGAAGACCGAGCTGACCGGAGGCCCGGATCCGCGCGTAGCGGGACTGCTCGCGGCGCTGCGCGACGCGCTCGGCGGCTAAGGGCTCCGCTGGAGGTGCCGCGATGTGCCGTCGATCGTCTGCTGCGCCATCGTGGCTGGTCGCGCCCACGCAACGGAGTGACCGCAAAGGGATACAGCCCCGCGCCCCTTCAGGGTGCTGCCGAACCGCAGCGGACTTCGGACTTCGCTCGAGCCGCTTGGGCCGAGTCGACCGTCGGCGCTTCCGATCTTCTCCGGGCATTGACATGCGGAAGGGCGGCACGCATTCTGATCGTACGATCAGGTCATTTGATCAGAAGTCCTCGCCGTCGACCCCGCTGGACGTTGCGGCTCGGAGGACACCATCCCTGGCCCTCAGCCGACAGAGGACGGTCATGACTCATCTTCAAGGCGACCATTTCACGGTCGTCATCGTGGGCTCGGGCTTCTCAGGGCTCTGCGCCGCCATCAAGCTCAAGCAAGCCGGGATCGACGATTTCGTCATCCTCGAGAAGGACTCCGATGTCGGCGGCACCTGGCGCGACAACACCTACCCGGGCGCCGCCTGCGACGTACCGAGCGTGCTGTACTCCTACTCCTTCCGCCAGAACCCGGACTGGACACGGCACTTCCCGTCCTGGGACGAACTTCACGCCTACCTGCGGCAAGTGGTCGACGTCTACGGACTTGGTCCGCACCTCAGGTTCGGGGTCGAGGTGGAGGAGATGCGCTTCGACGACACGACCGGTACCTGGACGGTCGTCACCGCGTCGGGCGAATCGATCCGGGGCAGGTTTGTCGTGAACGCCACCGGCGTGCTGAGCAAGCCGGTGGTGCCCGAGATCTCCGGGCTGGAGACCTTCGACGGAAAGACATTCCACTCCGCCCAGTGGGATCACGACCACGACTTCGCCGGACGTCATGTCGCGGTGATCGGAACAGGTGCGAGTGCGGTTCAGTTCGTTCCCCACCTGGCCGAACAGGCGGAAAAGCTCTATGTGTTCCAGCGGTCACCGCACTGGGTGACGCCTCGCGGCGATGCGGAGATCCCCTCGCGCCGGCGCCGGCTCTACGGTCGGCTGCCCCTCGTGCAGCGGCTGCGACGCTGGGCGACGTACTGGGAGTTCGAGACCCTGGCCAGGGGGTTCCTCGGACACCCCAAGGTCGTCGAGCGCTACCGGCAGCGAGCGCTGGACTTCCTCAAGGGGTCCGTGCCCGATGAGGCGATGAGGGCCGCGCTGACGCCCGACTACGCCCCCGGGTGCAAGCGCCGCCTCGTCTCGGACGACTGGTTCCCCGCGCTGCAGCGCAGCAACGTCGAGTTGGTCACGACCGGCCTGCGCGAGATCACGGCGGACGCGGTCGTCGCGGCGGACGGCTCGCCGCGCCGGGTCGACACGATCGTCTTCGGCACCGGCTTCGCCGCCACCGATTTCCTCGCCCCGATGAAGGTGTTCGGGCGGGACGGTGTCGAGATCTCGGACGCCTGGAGGGACGGGGCCGCCACGAAGCTGGGCATCTCCACCTCGTCGTTCCCGAACTTCTTCATGATGCTCGGACCGAACACCGCACTCGGGCACAACTCCATGGTGTTCATGATCGAGGCCCAGACCCGCTACATCGTCGGCGCCATCAAACACGCGCGCGCGAGGGGGACCCGGGCCCTCGAACTGCGTCCGGAGGTCCAGGCGAGCGCCTACCGCAAGACTCAACGGCTGATGAAGAAGACCGTCTGGGTGTCGGGCGGTTGCCGCAGTTGGTACCAGTCGGCGGACGGCCGCATCGACACTCTGTGGCCGGGTACGACTGTCTCCTACTGGTGGCAGACGAAGCGATTCAAGCCCGGTGACTATCGGGTCACGGAGGAGGCGACGACGAGCGGGGCCGCGTAGACACGTCCAGGCAGGGTCTGTTGACGCAACCTGCTCCGCTGGTCGTGAGCGAGGCCGTGCCCGCATGTCATGGATTCGGCTTGATCGGAAGGTATCCGTACACAGATGCGACTTGTGCTCATCGGTCCTCCTGGCGCAGGCAAGGGCACCCAGGCGGCCATTCTCCGCAAGGATCTCGGCATTCCTCATATCTCCACCGGCGATCTGTTCCGCGAACACGTCAGCCGTCGGACAGCACTGGGGCAGGATGCCCAGCGGTATCTCGACACGGGTGAGCTGGTCCCCGATGACATCACGGACGAGATGATCCGCCGACGGCTGGCGGAACCGGACACGCAGGGGGGCTTCCTCCTCGACGGCTACCCGCGAACTGTGCGGCAGGCGGAGGAACTTGGCTCGATGCTCTCCGATTCGGAGGGCGGAATCGACGCCGTCCTGGAGTTCACCGCCCCCGAAGACGTCGTGGTGCCAAGGCTGTTGAGCCGTGGCCGTGCGGACGACACCGAGCAGGTCATCCGGCACCGTCAACAGGTCTACCGCAGCCAGACCGCTCCACTCCTTGCCCACTACGCCGCCAGGCTGCTCACGTTCCATGCCGTCGGCTCCGCCGAGCAGATCGGCGAACGGGTGCTGACGGCCCTGAAGGAACGGGGCCTCGTGACGCGTCGGGACGAGAGTGCCTGATCCCTCGCCTCCTTGCCGGTGTGGACCAGCTCTTCAAGGTGGCGGCCCTCGATGTCGGGGTCGGGGACGCGGGTCTCGAACCAGCGGGGTTGGGACCGGATCCTGGCGCCGATGAGGGCCATCGTGGCGGGCACGAGCATCAGGCGTACGACGAAGGCGTCGAGGAGGACGCCGATCGCGAAGCTGAAGCCGGTGGCCCCGATGGTCGGGTCCTTGGCGAACATGAACGACACGAATTCGAGCCCGGTCCGTCTTGTGTTGCGGGCCTGGTGTTCTTCGGGAGCTTCAGTGGCACTCGTGCTGGGCCACACAGTCGGCGTGGGCGTACGTGCCGGACGGGTACTGGTCGCAGGGATCCGCTGGGGAGGCGGTGGCCGGGGACGTGAGGGTCGCGAACGCGGCGGCGCACAGGGTCAGTTGGAGGGCGAGGCGGCGCACGGTACTCCGATCGGCAGACGGGAAGAGGGTGATCATCGGGCAGCCGGGGCGGGTTTGACGGCGGGGCGAGCCGGCTACGGGGCGCATGGGGTGTCGAGGTTGTTCACGTCCCGCCGGAGCACCGTGAACTCGTTGCCGCCCCTGGGGTGGCTGTTGATGAAGTCCTGCGCCGCGTTGCGTAGGCTCTGCCAGTCGGTGGCCCTCGTGGGGGCGCCGGCGTTGACCAGATCGGTCCGGGTCTGCGCGACGGCCGGGCGGCAGTTGCCTGCGGCCGGTGCGGCGGTGGCCGTTGCGAGCGGGCCCGTCGCGCTGAGCGCGCCGAAAGCAAGAGTGCTCGCGACGAGGGAGAGCGCGGTGGCGGAAATCCTCATGCGTCTGTCCCGTCGCTGCGCTGAAAGCTTCCCTTGCACAAGGTAGTCGCCCGGTCGCGCACCGCATCCGAGTAATAGGTCGAACCCCTGAGCAGCCCATGCAAGTGCCGTGGATCAGATCTCGTTGTTCCACCTGCGGAACATCGTGCGCCTGCCGTACTTGTCGAACGTCACCCATCGTGAAGTTGCTGGTCACGGGCGTGGTGTGCGGGGGCGGGCGGGATACTCACGCGGGCAGCAGGGCGCCGGGTTCACGTATGTGTTCGCGGCTGCGCCGGAAGTCAAGCTACGAAGCGCTGGCGCAGTTCGCCGATGCCCTCAATGGTGGACACAAGCTCGTCGCCAGGGGTGAGCCAGCGCTGCGGGTTGCGGCCGAGGCCCACGCCGGCCGGGGTGCCCGTGAAGATGACGTCCCCGGGCAGCAGCGGGAGGACGGCGGACAGGCCGGCGATGAGCGCGGGCACCGAGAAGATCAGGTCGCGGGTACGGCCCTTTTGGAGTTCCTCGCCGTTGACGGTGCAGCGCAGCTCCAGATCGTCGGGGTCCTCGAACTCGTCCGGAGTGACAAGCCACGGGCCCATGGGGGTGAAACCGGGGTGGGACTTGCCGAGACCGAACTGCGGGGCGGGTCCGGCCAGTTGGCCGATCCGCTCCGAGATGTCCTGTCCCACCGTCAGCCCCGCGACATGGCTCCAGGCTGCTGACTCGGAGACTTCGAACGCCCGGACGCCGATGACGACGACGAGCTCGACCTCCCAGTCGGTGTGTCCTCCGGCCGGGAGCGTGACCGCGGTGACCGGGCCCGAGATGCTGCTATTGAATTTGGTGAACACCGGTGGCAGGCCTTCAGGTGCGGCGAAGCCGGACTCGGAGGCGTGGTCGCGGTAGTTCAGGCCGATCGCGAACAGTTGCTCCGGGGACGGGGCCGGTGCTCCGAGTTCTTCGGGTACGAAGTGGGCTCCGGGGGGCAGATCGGTCTGCTCGGCCCAGGCGCGGAATTCGGCCCAGCGAGGGTAGACGGCCTGAGGGTCGGCGGCGAACCGGCCGGCGCTGGCCCGCTCGACATCGACGGCCATACCGTCGACGACGAGGACCAGGCGGCCGGAAAGGTTGGCGATACGCAAGGGGTGCTCCAGTCTGCTGTTGGGGCCCGGCCGCGGGGACCGGGTCGGCACGGATGCGCGTCCCGGACGTCAGCCGCTGCATTGGCACAGGTCTCTTCCAACGGTGGGCGACGGACTTCACACGGTGTCGCCGAGTGCGGTGTTCGGCTCGTCCTCGGCGCAGCTGATCAGCAACTGCGCGGTGTGCGCGATGTGGTCGCGCAGCAGTTCGGCGGCGAGGTCGGGGTCGCGGGCGATGGCCGCTTCCAGCAGGGCGCGGTGCTCGCCCGGCAGGTCCCGGTCCGGTTCCTGCCCGAAGGACACGGACCATTGCCGGTACAGCTCCGCCTCCTTCCGCAGGGCACGGGCGGTGCCGTGGAGCCTGCGGTTGCCGCACCCCGCGAGCAGGGCCATATGGAAGGCCGCGTGGGTCTCCGCCCATGCGTCACTGGGGTGGTCGTGGTCGTCGTCCGCGAAGAACGGTGTGCGTTCGAGTAGATGGTGCGCGGCGACCGCCTGGGCCTCCCACTGCATGTCGCCGTCCAGTACGGACAGGCGAAGGACGAGCGACTCGATCTCCACCCGGGCCCGGGTCAGATCGGCCAGGTCCTCATGGGACAGCGGAGTGACCATGTACCCGTGGTGGGCCTGTGTCTTGACCAGACCTTCGGCGGCCAGGCGGGTCAGCGCCTCACGGGCCGCCCCGACGCTGGTGTCGTAGCGCTCGCACAGTTCCGGGAACTTCAGTCGCTCTCCGGGGACCAGCCGGCCGCCCAGGATGTCGTCGCGCAGCCGCTTGTGGACCCCGTCCGTGCGGGTCTGCGTGCCTCCTTGCCGTGTCATGCGAACAGTGTAGCGACATGCGAAGAAGATAGAAACATTCGAATGTTCGTTGACAGGTCGAATGAGCAGGGCTACACATTGATGTCATCCAGTGCGCATACGGATGACATCAATGGCGCTGCCGCCTGTGAGCTGCCGGAAAGGAGCACGGCGAGATGTCACTGCACCGGCTCAACTCCCTTGTCATCGGCGTTCCCAACGTCGAGGAGACAGCCGCCTACTACCGCGATTTCGGTCTTGCCCGCGACCACGGCGGAGGGTTCGCCACCCGGGACGGCGGCCGGCAGCTGGAGATCGTGCACGCGCCCACCCGCCGCCTGGTCGAGATCAGCGTCGGCGTCGACGACACCGACGATCTGGAACGGATCTCCCGCCGCCTCGCGGCACTGGACCTCCAGGTCAAAAGGGATGGCGGCGCGCTGGTGACCGAGGAGCCCGTCGCGGGATTCCGCGCCGTGGTGCGCATCGCCGACCGCATCCACCAGGACCGGGAACCGCCGACCCCCTACAACGGCCCCGGCCGCCTGGAACGCCCCAACGGGCGTGCCCCGGGCGTGCTGAGGCAGCAGCAGGTACGGCCCCGGAAGCTCGGTCATGTGGTCATCGGGTCCGTCGACCACCAGGCGACGGCACGGTTCTTCACCGAGGGCCTGGGATTCAGGATCAGCGACTACATCAAGGACCACGGCGCGTTCATGCGCTGCTCCACCGATCACCACAACGTCCTGGTGCTCGGCGCGCCGGTCAACTTCCTGCACCACACCTCATGGCAGGTCGAGGACGTCGACGAGGTCGGGCGCGGCGCGTCCGCGATGCTCCAGGACCATCCCGACCGCCACGTCTGGGGCCTGGGCCGCCACCACGCGGGCTCCAACTTCTTCTGGTACCTGAAGGACCCGGCGGGCAACTTCTCCGAGTACTACTCCGACATGGACTGCGTCATCGACGACCAGCTGTGGACCCCCGAGGTCCTCGACGGTGCCAAGGGGCTGTTCAACTGGGGCCCGCCGCCCCCGCCCTCCTTCCTCCGCCCGGACGACCTCGCCGCGCTGATGACCGGCACACACCACGCCGCCTAGCCCGTACGAGCAGATCCCCAGGACTCTCAGGACCCCAGGAGGTTGATCCACCATGCCCACCTTCGACACCGACGTGCTGGTGATCGGCGCCGGCCCCGCAGGTTTGACCGCCGCGGCCCTGCTGGCGGAGTACGGCACCGACGCCATCACCGTCACCAAGTACCCGGGTACGGCGCACTCGCCGCGCGCCCACATCACCAACCAGCGCACCATGGAGGTCTTCCGCGACCTCGGCATGGAGGACGATGTCCGCGAGGTCGCCATCCCCCAGGAGCTGATGGGCAACAATGTCTGGGCCACCGGCTTCGCCGGCCGTGAACTCGCCCGCCTTATGGCCTGGGGCAGCGGCGTCACGAGAAAGGCCGACTACGAGGCCGCCAGCCCCACCGCCATGTGCAACGTCCCCCAGCACATTCTTGAGCCGCTGATCCTGCGGGCGGGACAGCGACGCGACGCCGACATCCGGTTCTCCACCGAACTGATCACCATCACCCAGACACCGGACGCGGTCCACGCCACCGTCCGCGACACCACCAGCGGCGACGAGTACGACATCCGTGCCCGCTACGCGATCGGCGCCGACGGCGGCCGCAGCACCGTGGCCCAGCAGGCGGGCTTCGCGTTCGACGGTGAGTCGGGCCTCGGCCACGCGGCGAACGTATGGTTCGAAGCCGACCTCACCCGCTACACCGCGCACCGTCCCGGGACGCTGTACTGGATGAGCCGGCCCGGGAACGACTACTGGGTCGGCTCCGGCACCTTCATCTGCGTCAAGCCGTGGACGGAGTGGGTCATGCTCTTCATGTACGACCCCGACGAGGGTGAACCCGACCTGTCCGACACCGAGGTCACCGCCCGTGCCGCCCAGCTCATAGGCGACCCCGATATCGGCATTCGCATCAAATCGGTCAGCAAATGGCAGATCAACCACATGATCGCCCGTACCTACCGCAGCGGCCGGATCTTCCTCGCCGGTGACGCGGCGCACCGCCATCCACCCGCCAACGGCCTGGGCACGAACACATCCGTCCAGGATGTCTACAACCTCGCCTGGAAGCTGTCCTGGGTCCTGCGCGGCCACGCGGGGGAGGCCCTGCTGGACACCTACCACGCCGAACGCCAACCCGTGGGCAAACAGGTCGTCGACCGGGCAATGAAAAGCGTGCAGGACATGCTGCCCATTTCTCAGGCGTTCGGCTTCAGGCCCGGCCAGAGCGTGGAAGAAGGCTGGCGCGGCCTGGACCGGCTGCTCTCCGACACCGAGGCAGGCCGGCAAAGCCGAACTGCTCTGCGGGAGGCCGTCAGCCTGCAGAACTACCAATTCAACGCCCACGGGGTCGAGTTGGGCCAACGCTACAGCTCGACCGCGATCGTGCCGGACGGTACACCCCCTCCTCCTTACGACCGTGACCCGGAGCTGTACTACCACCGCACCACCCGCCCGGGCGCCCGCCTGCCGCACATCTGGCTGCAGAAGGACAAACAGCAGCTGTCCACCCTGGACCTCGCCGGCCACGGCCGATTCACCGTCCTCACCGGCATCGGCGGCCAGGCGTGGCTCGACGCCGCCGAGAAGATCGGCGCGGAGCTCGGCATCGAGATCGCCGGACGCCTGCTCGGCCCCGGCTGCGACTACGCCGACATACTCGGCGACTGGGACCGGGCGAAGGAGATCAGCGACCGAGGCTGTCTGATCGTGCGCCCTGATCACCACATCGCCTGGCGAAGCGACGACCTCCCCACAGACCCCGTTGACGCCGTCCGCCGCGTATTCGCCCAAGTCCTCGCGAACTGACAACCCTCGAGCCGCGGTTCGCGATATCACGGCGGAGCGACACTTGCCGTTGGCGACTTCCGACTCGGACTCCGCAAAGCATCCGACGTCCTGATCCAGGCAGTCGATGGACACGGCGCCGCTTCCTTGGGCGCTGTGTCCAACAACCTCGGTACGCACGGCAGCGGCCTGGGCATCCGCCCGAGGCCGGCTGGATCAGCCGAGTCACCGCTGCCTGCTTCACACCGGCCTGCGTCAACACGCAGGCCATTGCGAGGGGGAGCGGCACGCCAACCCCGGCTCAGTGGCCCTTTGTTGTCCCCGGCCGTGCAGGCTGACCAGCCGTGTACGCTCTCCGCCATGCTGCGTCGAATGATGTCGGAGCCGTGGGTGCGCAACATGGCCTACGACCTGGCCCTGTCGATGATGGTCGGCTACCTGGCCATGACCGGGCATTCAGGTACCGACGGAGTCATCGGCGTCTCGATGGCAGTGGCCCTGATGTTCCGCCGGCACCGTCCCATGGCGGTGATGGCGGTCGTGTGCGCTCTCGCCCTGGTGCAGTACAACCTGACGGATGTGGACGGCTACGACCTGGCCGTTCTCATCGCGATGGTGACGGTGGTGAGCCATACCGAGCAGATGTGGAAGGCGTATACCGCCGGTGGCATGGCCGCTCTGGGCATCGTGGTGGCGTTCGGCGGGCTCGATCTCACCTCGGAGTACGGCCGGGACGAAGCCCGTGATTGTCTGACGATCGTCGGCATGTGCGCGGCGGTGTGGCTGACCGCGTACGTGCTGCGGACCCGACGGCTGTACGTGACCGTCCTGGAGGAACGCGCCGCCACCGCGGAGCGGGAGCGGGCCCACCTCGCCCAGCTCGCCGCCGCCGAGGAGCGCGCGGAGATCGCGCGCGAACTGCACGATGTGGTGGCGCACAGTCTGGCCGTGATGATCGTGCAGGCCGACGGTGCCAGTTACGCGATCGTGGCGGACCAGGACAAGGCCCAGAAGGCGATGCAGACGATCGCGGGCACCGGCCGGGACGCGCTGGAGGACATGCGCCGCATCGTCGAGGTGCTGCGGGGGACGAAGAAGTCCGACGACGCTGAGGGGGAGGAGGACGGCGACCGCCGCCGGGTCGGCCTGGCCCACCTCGAACCGCTGGTGGAGCGGGCGCGTGTCGCCGGACTCGAAGTGGACCTGAGCATCGAGGGTGAGCCGGAGGGGCTGTCGGCCGCCGACGAGCTGACCCTTTTCCGGATAGCCCAGGAGGGCATGACGAACGCCCTGCGGCACGCCGGGCCCGAGGCCCATGTCGACGTCACGCTGCGGTTCGTCGACGGCACCGCCGTACTGGAGGTCGTCGACGACGGGGCCGGCAAGCTGGCCGGTTCCGCTCCGGTGGTACCCGGCTCGGGCGGCAACGGGCTCGTGGGCATGCAGGAGCGGGTCGACGTGCACGGCGGACGGCTGACGGCAGGGCCCCGGCTCGGCCCGGGCTGGCAGATCAGGGTCGAACTCCCGGTGAAGGCGGCGGTATGAACGGCGGGGCCATGAACGGCGGTATCACGAGCGTGACCCGGAGTCCGATCCGGGTCGTCGTGGTGGACGACCAGCCGCTGGTGCGGGCCGGGTTCTGCATGGTGCTGGACGCCCAGGCCGACATCGACGTCGTCGGCGAGGCCGGTGACGGGGCGGAGGCTCTCGCGCTCCTCGACAGGACTCCGGCCGACGTCGTCGTCATGGACATCCGCATGCCGGTCATGGACGGGGTGGAGGCCACCAAGCGGCTCACCGAGCGCCCGGACCCGCCGAAGATCCTCGTGCTCACCACCTTCGACACCGACGAGGACGCTTTCGCCGCGCTGCAGGCGGGCGCCAGCGGCTTCCTGATCAAGAACGTGCCCCCCGAGGAGTTCCTCGCCGCGATCCGCGTGGTCGCGGCCGGTGACTCCGTCGTGGCGCCCCGGGTCACCCGCCGCCTGCTCGACCGGTTCGCCGGACAGCTGACCCCCACCGCACCACAGCAGCAGGAGGACTCCCGGCTCGCCGCTCTGACCGAGCGGGAGCGCGAGGTGCTGGAACTGGTCGCCCAGGGGCTGTCCAACTCCGAGATCGCCGCCGGTCTGTACGTCGCCGAGACGACCGTCAAGACACACCTCGGGCGGATCCTCACCAAGCTGGAGCTGCGTGACCGGGTACAGGCCGTCGTCCTGGCCTACGAGATCGGGCTGGTCCGGCCGACGGGCTGACCCGGCCGCTCACCCGGGCCCCCGGCGCCCTCCTGGCGTACGACCCCGATCCCCCCGGCGTACGACCCCGGTCGTACGCGCCCGTCCCCGGGGGTCGTATCCCGATCCGATGTGCTGGAAAACCCGCACGGCAAGAATCATGGATGACACGAAAAAGCGTGTCCCAACAATTCTCCGGAGCGGTTATGAACGTCAAGGTGCTGGTATTCGGGATCGTCGCGGCCGTGGTTCTGGCGGGCGCTGGAATTGGCGGTGCCTATTGGTGGCACCAGCGTAATCTCCCCAGCCAGGCGTCGGCGGCCGACTGCTCCCTGGCCCAGGACATCATCGACCGGGCGCAGAAGCTTCCCCACGACAAGACCGCCGTCGCGAAGTGGCAGAAGGACATGCACGACCTGCGCACGGCGAAGATGTCGGACGGGTACCTCGGGCTGGAGATCTCCTCGTACGAGGCATGGTCCGCCAACCGCGCGACGGACACGGGCACGGCGCCGAGCAAGGATGAGCTGAAGAGCGTGCGGAAGAACGCCAATTCGCACTGCACCGCGGTCAAGCGCACCCTCGTATTCCCGACGATCGCTTACTGACGTATCCGCCGCCGCGAAAAGGAAAGCAGATCATGGGAATTCATTCCGCTGTGCGCGACAATGAGGTAATTTCCCGGGACGGCGAGAACACCGTCGCCGTCGCCGCGGAAAAACTCGTCAAGGTCTACGGCCAGGGCGACACCGGAGTACGGGCCCTGGACGACGTGACCGTCGGCTTCGCCCGCGCGCGGTTCACCGCCATCATGGGCCCGTCCGGTTCCGGCAAGTCCACCCTCATGCACTGCCTGGCCGGGCTGGACACGGCCACTTCCGGGCAGGTGCTGATCGACGGTACGGAACTCACCGGCCTGTCCGACCGGGAGCTGACCGCCGTACGACGGGACAAGATCGGCTTTGTCTTCCAGTCGTTCAACCTGCTGCCGCAGCTCACCGCGATGCAGAACATCACCCTGCCGCTCGACCTGGCCGGCCGGGCCGTGGACCGGGAGCTGCTCGACCACCTCGTCGGTGTGCTGGGCATCGGCGAGCGGATGACCCACCGGCCGAGCGAGCTGTCCGGCGGTCAGCAGCAGCGGGTCGCACTGGCCCGGGCCCTGGCGGGACGGCCCGCCGTGGTCTTCGCCGACGAGCCCACCGGCAACCTGGACTCCCGCTCCGGCGCCGAGGTGCTCGGCTTCCTGCGCGACTCGGTGCGCGACCTCGGGCAGACCGTCGTCATGGTGACCCACGACCCGGGCGCCGCCGCCTACGCGGACCGCGTCATCGTGCTCGCCGACGGCCGGATCGTCGACGACCTGGCCGCCCCGACCCGCGCGTCGGTCACCGACGCGCTCCAGAACCTGGCGGTCACCCGATGAGCCGGGAACCGCGCCAGGGCGCGAACGTCGCGGTGCTGCGCACCCAGCTGGCCGGGATGCTGGTCCGGCCAGGACGGCTGATCATGACCGGTCTGGCGGTGCTCGTCGCCGCGTTCGTCGTGTTCGGCACGGTGATCGCCCAGCAGATCACCGAACGAACCGTCCTCGACCACTTCAGCGGCACCCCTGCGGCGACCAGCCTGGTCGTGACGGCGACCGGCGGCGCCGACTCGTCCGTCATCACCGACGCGCAGGTCAAAGCCCTCCAGGCGGTGCCCGGCGTGGCCGAGGTCGCCACCAGGATCCAGAACGGGGCACCGCTCGCCGGCCCCTCCGAGGACTACCTGCAACTTGAGGGCGACCCCGGTACCGGGCCGCTGTCGCGGGTGAAGGTCGTGTCGGGCAGCTACCCGGACCGCCCCGGTGAGGTGGCCGTGAACCGCCAGGCCGCGCGGCAGCTGGAGCTGAAGCCGGGCGACCGCGTCGGCCTGCTCTTCCCCCGGGACGACGACACCGCCAGGACGAGGACGGTCACCGCGACCGTCACCGCGGTGGTGCGGGCGGACAGCGACCGGCAAGCCACCGGATACGCCCCGGCCGCGGCCTTCAACGCGATGTCCCATCAGAAGGGGTACCAGCGGCTCGACATCCGCGCCGCGTCCGGGGTGTCCGCCGAAGCGCTGTCCGAGCGGCTGTACCCGCTGTTCGAAGGCGCTTCCGGTACGTCCGTCAGGATCGTCCCCGGCAGCGCCGTGCGAGCCGCGGAGGCCCGCGAGGCGGTCGGCCAGTTCGCGGAACTCTTCCAGCTCATCTGGATGTTCCTGGCGATCGCCGTGGTCGCCGCCGCCCTCGTCGCGACCTCGACGTTCCGCATCGTCTTCGCACAGCGGCTGCGCCAACTCGCTCTTCTGCGTGCCATCGGGGCCCAGCGCGCCCAGCTCGTACGGGCGCTCGCCGTCGAGGGCGCGCTGGTCGGCCTGGCCGCCGGCACGGCCGGCGTGCTGCTGGCGCTCGCTGCCGGATACGCGGTACCGGCGGTCGGCGACGCCGCCGGGCAGAGCCTCTCATCGCCCGGAGTGCCCGTTCCGGCGGCCCTGGCGGTGGTGCTCGGTGCCATGACGGTGACGGTCGGCGCGGTGCTCGCCCCCGCGCTGTCCGCCGCCGGGGTCTCCCCGCTCCAGGCGCTGCGCAGCGCCGGCACCGTGGCGGCCGAACGCGGCATCGGACTGTTGCGCCTCGGCACCGGCCTGTTTCTCCTGGCCGCCGCCGCCCTTCTGGTGGTCCTGACCCTCAGGCAGCTGCCCGAACCGGGCGACCAGAACTACAGCGCGACCGTCGGCCTGATGGCGACCTTCCTGTCAGGGACGCTGGCCTTCCTCGCGCTGATCGCCCTCGGCCCGCTGCTCGTACGCCCCGTGCTGGCCATCGCCGGGTGGCCGCTGCGCCGCCTCGGCCCCACCGGCACCCTCGCCGTCGGCGGCATCGGAGGCGCCCCGCGCCGGGCGGCGGCCGTGTCGGTCGTCGTCGCGCTCGGCGTCACGCTGGTCTCCGGCACCGTCGTCGGCATCGCGAGCCTCCAGGCATATGCGGACCGGGGCCTTGCCATCAACTCACCCGCGGACTTCGAGGTGAGCGCGGAGGACGGCGTCGACGCCGACGCCATACGCCGGATCAGGGCGCTCCCGGTACTGGCCGACGCCACGTCGTACCGGCTGGCCGAGGTCTCCGTCGGCGGCAAGAGCGACGCGGTCGCCGCCACCGATCTGGACCTGACCGCCCTGCCGACCTCGAAGCAGCTGTACACGGCCACCGGCAGCCTGGGCGATCTCGGTCCGGGCCGGGTGATCCTCAACGCCGGACTCGCCAAGACTCTCGACGTGACGGCCGGCGACAGCATCACGATCAGAACGGGGAAGAAGGGCACGGTCCGCGTGTCCGTCGCCGCCACACTGCCCGGCATCGCACCACTGTCGGCCGATCTCGTCGTCGCACCCGCCGACCTGGACAAGCTGGGCGTCGGGCCGAAGGCGGCCGGCATCCTGGCGAACGCCGCCGAGGCCGGCCAGTCAGCCCGCAACAAGGCGGCGAAGGCGATCGTGAAGGCTGTCGGTGCGGACAGCGGCGCCACGCTGACGATCCTCGCGGAGGAACGCGACAACAACAGCGCCGACATCCGGATCATGGCCACCACCTCGCTGGGGCTCCTCGGGCTCACCGTGCTCATCGCCGTCGTCGGCGTCGGCACCACCACCGGCCTCACCGTCCTGGAACGCACCCGCGAGTCGGGCCTCCTCCGTGCGCTGGGCCTCGGCCGATCCGGCCTCCGCTTCATGATCACCGCAGAATCCGGCCTCTACGGTGTCCTCGGCGGCCTCCTCGGCCTGGCACTCGGGGTGCCCTACGCCTGGCTGGCGGTCCGGGTGCTGAACATCGGCGCGCCGCTGGTGCTGCCGTACGGGCAACTGCTCGCGGTCTTCCTGGGCCTGGTGGTCATCACCGCGCTCGCCGGGCTGCTGCCCGCCCGCCGAGCGGCCCAGGTCAGCCCGGTCGTGGCACTGGGCACCGCCGAATGAGCCAGGGTTGGGCGCGCCGTACCGGGCGCGCTCAACCCCTGCGCGACGGCGCCGCACTGTCCTGGGTAGACACGGCGGGCCTGTTCGGCACGGGGGCTCCTGTCGTGGTTGGGCGGCATGGGTTGACCTGGCGCGGAGATCGCTGTGCAGTGTCGGGCACCGACACTGGGCTCATGTGCTGGAGGTTTTCCCGAGCGGTACGCGGAGGTCGGGCGCCAGGAGCAGGAGCTGCGCGCCGAGTTGGCGACGCGGCGGCCCTGCGCGACTGCTCTGGCGGTCGGTCCCGACACAGGACGAACTCATCGACCATGTGAGGAGCGGGTCGGCCCGCTTCAAGGCACCGAAGTGCATGATGTCAGGCGAGCCGCCCAAGACGTCGATCGGCAGGATCCAGAAGTTTGTCCTGGAGGGCCAGGCGCGGACCGTCGTCAAACAGCGGATCGACGGCAAGGGATGGCCGGACTACGTATGCATGCTGACGCTCTGGGGCGCCGATCTCATGGAGCGGTCGAGGGGTACCGGCGCTCGATCTCCTGCTCCGGATCAGCCGTGCACGCGGTGGGTGCGACCGGCCCACTCCGGCTCGCGCAGGGCGAACTTCTGGATCTTCCCGGTCGAGGTCTTCGGCAGCTCGGCCACGAGGTCGACATTCCTGGGTGCCTTGTATCTGGCGATCTTCGCCCGGACGTGCTCGATCAGCTCTGCCTCGGTGGCCTGCCTGTCCGCCTTGAGTACGACGAAGGCCTTCGGCCGCTCCCCCCACTTCTCGTCCGGTACCCCGACCACGGCGACTTCGAGGACCGCGTCGTGACTCATCAGCGCCTGCTCGACCTCGATGGTGGAGATGTTTTCGCCGCCGGAGATCACCACGTCCTTGGCTCGGTCGCGGAGTTCGACGTAACCGTCGGGGTGCATGACGCCTAGGTCACCGCTGTGGAACCACCCGCCGTCGAAGGCCGCGTCCGTGCCCTCCGGGTCGCGGTAGTAGCCCGCCATCAGGTTGTTGCCGCGCATCACGATCTCGCCCATCGTGCTGCCATCGGCCGGCACATCGACCATGGCCTTGTCCACGACGCGCAGGCCCTCGGTCTGGATCATGCCGACGCCCTGGCGTGCTTGGATCGCAGCCCTCTCGTCGGGGGGAAGGGCGGACCACTGCGGCTGCGTCTGGCAGACGGAGTACGGGCCGTAGGTCTCGGTCAGCCCGTAGACGTGCACGATCCCGAAGCCCATGCGCTCCATCTGCAGGATCGTCGTGGGGCTCGGTGGCGCGCCCGCGGTGGTGATCACCAGTGGGTGGTCGAGGGGGCTGGCCTGCGCCGCGTTCAGGATCGTGGTGACCACTGTGGGCGCCCCGTTGAGGTGGGTGACCCGATGCCTGCGGATCTGCTGCCAGATGACGTCGCCGCGCACCTCGCGCAGACATACGTGCGTCCCGCCGATGCCGGTCACCGCCCATGGCGTGCACCAGCCGTTGCAGTGGAACATCGGCAGCGTCCACAGATAGACGCTGTCCTGATGGTGGGAGGAGTGGATGATCTCCCCGAACGAGTTCAGGTAGGCACCCCGGTGGGTGTACAGGACGCCTTTGGGGCGACCTGTCGTACCCGAGGTGTAGTTGATGGAGATCGGTGCGAGTTCGTTCTCGACCGACCAGTTCAGGTGCTCGTCGGAGCCGCGGGCCGTGAAGTCGGCGTAGCTCACCAGCCGCGATCCGATCGTCACGGTTGCCGCCGGGTCCATGGTCCCTTCCGCCTCGGTGTCCTCGAACACGATGACTTCGGTGACCGTCGTGACGTCGTGAACGGCGGCTGCGACCGTGGGGAGGAAGGCGGAATCGGTCACCAGGATCTTCGCGCCGGAGTGATCCAGAATGTAGGCGATCTCCTCGGCGGAGAGCCTCGTGTTGACGGCGACCAGCACGGCCTGGGCGAGCGGTACCGCGAAGTGCGCGACGAGCATCTCGGGCAGGTTGGGCATGAGATAGGCGACCCGGTCGCCGCCCTGCACGCCACTCGCTCGAAGGGCCCTGGCCACGCGGTTCGCCTGAGTGGCGACTTCGCCGTAGCTCAGGCTCCTGTTCCCGTAGATCACTCCCTGCTTGTCAGGCCATACGCGGGCCGTTCTCTCCAGAAAGGACAGGGGGGTCAACGGGGTGTGGGAGACGGCGTTCATGAACGGTCCTCCTGGCAGCGGCGACAAGAGTTGGCGGTCGCTACGGTATTCATCGCCGCATGTATGGGTCAAGTGACTTGATCAAATGATCGCAATTTTGTTCGGCCTGGCGCGCCGAGTCCTACCTGGATCCGGACCGGAGGCCTGCTCGTCGCTGTAGGCGGAGGTCTAGACTGCGAGCTGACTTGTTCATATGACTCAGACAAAGGATCAGGGAGGTTCTCGGATGGCTCGGGTTTCCATGGATCGGCGCCGGCAGGACTTCATCGAGGCGACCGTGCGGGTCATCGGCGAGCGCGGGGTGAGGGGTGCGACAACTCGCCGTATCGCCGAGGCGGCTGAAGCGCCTTTGGCTACGCTGCATTACGTTTTCCATACCAAGGAACAGCTGTTTTTCGCCGTTTTTGAACACGCTTCGGATCAGTTGCTCGAACGCATCAGCGCGAGCAGGGGCAGTTCCGGGCTGGGGAAAACCGCCGTCTCTCTCCTGAGCACCACGATGAACTGGTATGTGGAGAACGACGACTACGCGCGTGCGCAGTTCGATCTGTACATGTGGGCGCTGCGGCAGGAGGAGGAGCATCCAGGGCTGGCCACCAGGGCCTACGACCTGTTCATCGACCGGTTCGTCGATGTGCTCCGCAAGGATCTGGCGAACGATGACGATCCACAACTCGTGGAGCCGCTGGCTCGGATCGTGGCCTCGCATCTCGATGGTCTTTGTCTGCAATGGCATGGATACGGTGACCGCGGCAGGCTGGACGCTGATGTCGCCCTGGCGGGGGAGGCGATCGAACTGCTCGTGGAGTCGCGACGCGGGCGGCATGGGGCGAGCTGAACCGGGGCGTGCAGGCAGCGTCCAGGAAGCGACCTGCGCCCCCGCGCAGCACCCCGTGCGCAACGAGCCCTCGCGGCAGTGGCTGGGTCGCGGGCGTACGGGAAGCAGGCCGGCGAACGCGGCACCGACGACCTGAGGCAGGGCGCGTGGAGCAGTTCGGTGAGATCACCACGGACTGGTGATGCGGCGGCGTCGGCGACAACAGGGGCTCACCGGATCGACCTGGTCTCCGTGATGGAGTTGCCCGGTGGCTTCTTGAGGCCGGCCTCAAGAGGTCCAGATGCGGTCCGCGTAGTCCGCGAAGTTCTTGCCGAGGATCTTCTCGATGCGTTCCGAACGGTAGCCGCGCTGCTCCAGCAGCCGGATCAGTCGGTGGAACTGGTCGACACCACGCAGGTCGACGACGAAGGGGTAGGCGTCGTCGCCCTCGCCCTCGCCCGTCGCGCTGACGCCGGCCTCCCGGCGCCGGGCGATCTGCTCGGCGAGATGGCCCCGGTGCGCGTTCAGGTCGTCGATGCCGGTGACCGGACCGTCGGTGCCGATGCCGACGTGGTCCTCTGGTCCTCGACCGCTCGCGGACCCGGGCCTGCCTGGATCCGGCGCTGGTGCTGACGGCGGTCACCCAGGCGCTCGTCTCGATCAGCCGCGGCGCGGTCTCGGCCCTTCCCGGATCGCCGCGCAAGCGCCTGCGGGACTCCTCGGTGCGATGTCGGGTTACGTGCCAGGCCTGGGTATGGCCGCCAAGTTGGTATCGGTCTTCGCCGTGCCTGGCCGGACAGGCGGCAGTGCGCACCGCGGCGTCGTAGCCCTGTTCGACGAACACGACGGCTACCTGCTCGCGCTCATGGACGCCGAACCGGTCACCGCCGTGCGCACCGCCGCCGTCGCGACGGTTGGCATGCGCGCGCTGGCGCGCCCCCGCCCAGACCGGATCGCCGTACTGGGCACGGGAGTTCAGGCCCGCGCCGAGGTCGAACCACTCGTGAGGATCGACGCCGACGCACCCGTCGTCGTGGGCGGGCACGACCGTGAGCGTGTCCGGCGGCTCGCGGAACTGCACCCGGACGCCTCCGCGAACTCTGTGGTGGAGGCTGCCCGAGGGGCCGACGTCGTGTTCTGCTGCACCACCAGCGCCCGGGAACCCCTCTTCGACCCGTCATGGCCGGCCAAGGGCGCCCACATCAGCTCCGTCGGCGGTTCCCACGGCCACGAACTCGCCCCCGACACCGTCCGCACCGGGTCCCTCTTCGTCGAATGGCCGGGTGCCGCCGCCTCGGAACCGCCGGCCGGGGCCCACGAACTTGCAGGGCACCCCGCCACACCGGATCACCCTCCTCGGCTCGGTCCTCGACGGCCGTCATCCCGGCCGTCGAGAACCCGCCGAGCTGACAGTCTTCAAGTCGACGGGCCACGCCGCGCTCGATGTTGCCGCGGCAGCGGTGGTCCACGACGCCGCTCGCGCCCACGGCATGGGCACGACCCTGGAGATGTAGTGGCCACACCCCCCGTGCCGCGACCTCGTTCTTGGCTGGGCGGTGGATGGAAGGCAGCTCCTGGTCTCGACGACATGGGACTCGATGAATCCGGCACCGCCGGTGACCGCTACACGCACGCACCTACCGGTCGGGCCGAGTTGGACCTTACGAGACTCTGACATGGTCCCCGAACGTCTTCATATGCCACTGCACAGTGGCAACTCTGGTCCCGCACCCCCCAAGCCAGAGGAGCCGCACCATGAGCAGGCACAACAAACGCAGGTCGAAGCTGCAGAACAGGCTGACCGTTTTCGGCGGAGGGGCGGTGGCCCTCGCCGCGGTCGTGGTCACGGTCAACGTCGCTTCCGCGGCGCAGGTTTCGCCCACTCCACGCGCCGCGTCGAAGGCGGACCATGCCGTCTTCGTCCAGGGTGACGAACTGGCAGGGGAACACCATCCACGCCTTCCGTCGGGGTGACGACGGGAAGCTGACCGCCATGGGGAAGTACGCGACCGGCGGCCAGGGCGGGACCAGACCGACGCGCCCACCGACTCGCTCGCCTCGCAGGGATCGCTCGTCTACGACCACCGGTCCGGCCGGCTCCTGGCGGTCAACGCGGGCAGCGGCACCCTGACGTCCTTCGCCGTGAGCGGACAGAAGCTGACAGACCGTCAAATACTCGCCACGGGAGGCGACTTCCCCTCCTCCCTCACGGTTTCGGGGGATCTCGCCTACGTCATGAACGCGGGCGGCGAGGGAAGTGTCCAGGGCTTCCGGATCACGGCCAAGGGGCTGAAGCCGCTGAGCGGTTCGTACCGCGGCCTGGGGCTGAAGAACGAGAAGGTGCCATTGTTCAGCAGCTCGCCGGGGCAGGTCGCGTTCACGCCGGACGGCCG
>NZ_JBHXME010000119.1:0-35002 GCF_042721125.1 Streptomyces sp. NPDC058469 | reverse complement strand
GACCGTCGCGGACGCCCTGAACCTCCCGGCCACCTGGTGGGCCGACACCCGCGGCAAGCGCAAGGTCAACCCCAAGACCGGCAGGCCGAACGGCGCGGGTGGTGAGGTTGGCGGAGGGGGTGCGCTTGGCGAAGGGAGTGCGCTTGGCAAGGGGAGTGCGGGTGGAGAAGGGGGTGCGGCGGGATGGGCGGCGGTTGGTCGGGGGGCGGTGGCGGGCGTCGGGGTGTAGGGGGTTTGGGCGATCAACTCGGCCCAAAGGTGGGTGACTTGAGACTCGGGTCTGGGCTCCGGCTCCCCCTCCGGCTTGGGCTTGGGCTCCGGCTTGGGCTCCGGCTCCGGCTCCGGCTCCGGCTCCGATCCCAGCCGTACGGTCGGCTCCCGCCAGGTGACCGCTCCCGCTCAGCGCGCCGACCAACTGGCGGCGGCTCCCCGCCCCGGCCACCACACGCTCGGCTTCCGCACGCCGACCGCTCGGGGCGCCGCGCCCCTCCAGCCACAGCCACCTCACCGCCCCGACCACCCGGTCCGCCCCCGCCGCCACCAGCAACGGCGCCCCCGCCAGCGCGTACAGCACATACCGCTCGTGGAACAGCGGCCGGAACTGCGACACCGTCAGCAGGAGCACCGGCGGCACCACCAGCAACGGCAGGGCGACCGACGCGAGCCGTCCGGTCCCGAGGCCGAGCAGGATCAACAGGACCGAGGCCCAGAAGACGACGCCGGTCGGGGTGACGGCGAGGAAGTCGCGGGCGAGGCGTTCCGTCGTGTCCCAGTCCGGCACCCTCAGCCATGCGACCTGCGCCGACTGCCGTTGGGACACCCAGGCCAGCGGCAACAGGGCGCCCCCGGCCACACCCACCGCGCGGCCCCAGCCGGCCCACGCCGCCCTGGGCGCCCGCGCCGCCGCCAGCGTCAGCACGTGCGCGCAGAGCACCAGGACCGCGAACTCGTGCAGCAGAAAGGTCACGGCGAGGACAGCGCCGTACGGCCACCAGGACCGTCCTTCCAGCGCCCGCACCAGGAGCAGTGTCGCCCCGGCCACGCCCGCCGCGACGAGGGCGTACGAGCGTCCCTCCTGGGCGTAGTGGCCGGTCAGCGGGGTGATCGCGTAGAGGAGGCCCGCCCACAGGCCGACCCGGGGGCGGGCCAGGCGTACGCCGAGAGCCGCGACCAGGCCCGCCGTCGCCGCCGCGCCGCACACGGACGGCAGGCGGAGGGCCACCTCGCCGGGGTGGACGGCGAGGACGGTGTGCATGAGGAGGTAGTACAGGCCGTGCACCGCGTCGACACCGTGCAGCAGATGCCAGATCTGCGGCACCGTGCGCCGCCCGACCAGGAACGTGACGCCCTCGTCGCCCCACATCCCGCCGCGGTCGAGCCCCCACAGCCCCAGCGCGAGCATGACGACCACCGGCACGGCCACGGCCACAGCCTCCGCACGCGTCCATCGCATCGGTCGCGTCCGCCGCTTGCACTCGTCCTCGTCCTGGCTGTCCACCTGGATGATTTTGTACCGTTCGGAAGCTCTTACCGGCGATTGACGTTGTATTAGCATTCCTGCGGCATTCACCCGGCTTACGATCCGCCGTGATGAACGCCGCCCGTAGACACCGCCTCCTCGCCCTCACCCTCGCTTGGCTCGCCACCCGCGCGGGCATGCTGCTCCTCCTCGCGTACAACGGCCTCCCCCTGCTCGGCCGGGGCGGGGTCGCGCGGGAGGTGTGGCGCCTGTACCACCACTGGTACGGGGTCCTGTCGCACGGCGCGTTCCCGGCGCACGACCCGCTGTGGCAGTACCCGCCGGGCGCCGGCCCGGTCCTTCTGGCGCCCGCGCTGCTGCCGGACCTGACGTACTTCCAGGCGTTCGTCGTCCTCACCCTCGCGACCGACGCGCTGATCACCCTGACGCTCGCCCGCGCGGGCACCCGCCCCGGACACAGCCTGCGCGGCGCCGCGTACTGGATCGCCTGCCTCCCCCTCCTCCTGCACATGCCCCTCGTCCGCTACGACGTGCAGGTCACGGCGTTCGCCGTCATCTCCCTGTTGACGTTGTCGCGCTCCACGCGTGTGTGCGGCGCGTTCGCGGCGCTGGGCGCGCTGGTGAAGGTGTGGCCCGCACTGGTGCTGCTGGGGATGCCGAGGGGGCGGACGACGCGGTCGGTGTGGACGTCGGCCGTGGTGACGGGGGCCTTGTCGCTCATGTCTCTCGTGGTCTTGTTCAACAATCCTTTCGCCTTCTTGCGCCAACAGGGCGGCAGGGGCGTACAGATCGAGTCACTCGGCGGCACGGCACTCGCCCTGGCGACCCACGCCGGCTGGCCGGGCCAGGTGCACTACCGGTACGGCGCGATGGAGTTCACGGGACCGTACGTCTCCGCCGTCGCCGACGCCTCCCTCGCGCTCACGGCGGTCGCCTTCGGGCTCCTGCTGCTGTGGCGGATCCGGGCCCGCCGCTGGACCGACGCGACCCCGTACGACGCCGCGCTGAGCGCCGTCCTGCTGTTCACCGTGACCAGCCGGGTGATCAGCCCGCAGTACATGATCTGGCTGCTCGGCCTGGCCGCCGTCTGTCTGACCTCGCGGCACACGACACAGCGCCCGGTGGCCGCGCTGATCGTGGCGGCGACCGCGGTCAGCTCGGTCGAGTTCCCCGTCCTGTACGCCGACGTCATCCACAGCACCTGGACCGGCTGCGGCCTGATGCTCGTACGCAACGGTCTGCTGGCCGCCGCGGCCGTCCTCTCCTTCGTCCGCCTCTGGCGGTCGACGAGGCCACTCCCGGCGACGACGCACACGCGCGTGCAGTCCCCCGGCCCCTACGGGGAGTCCCAGCAGTTGACCTCGGCACACTCCGGCGCCTGATTGACTGAGTCCCGAAGCGCGTGGAGACCTGAAGCGTGCAGAGACCTGAAGCGCGTGGAGACCTGAAGCGCGCGAGGGACGCACCACCACGGATCGAGTGACGGAGGGGACGGCCGCACATGACCTGGCTGATCACCGGCGGCGCCGGCTACATCGGAGCGCATGTCGTAAGGGCGATGACCGAGGCGGGCGAACAGGCGGTTGTCTACGACGACCTGTCCACCGGCATCGCCGAGCGCGTGCCCGACGGCGTGCCCCTGGTGGTGGGTTCGACCCTGGACGCGGAACGAGTGGCCCGCACCCTCGCCGACCAGGACGTCACCGGAGTCGTCCATCTGGCGGCGAAGAAGCAGATCGGCGAGTCGGTAGACCTGCCGTTGCACTACTACAGGGAGAACGTCGAGGGCCTGCGCGTCCTCCTGGAGGCGGTGACCACGGCAGGCGTCCCGTCCTTCGTCTTCTCGTCCTCGGCCGCCGTCTACGGCATGCCGGACGTGGAGCTGGTCACCGAGGAGACGCCCTGCGTCCCGATGTCGCCGTACGGCGAGACCAAGCTGGCAGGCGAGTGGCTGGTCCGCGCGACGGGCAGGGCCACCGGCCTGTCCACGGCCTCCCTGCGCTACTTCAACGTGGCCGGCGCCGCCGCCCCCGAACTCGCCGACGTCGGCGTCTTCAACCTCGTCCCCATGGTCTTCGAGAGGCTCACCGAGAACGCGCCTCCGCGCATCTTCGGCGACGACTACGCCACCCCGGACGGCACCTGCGTCCGCGACTACATCCACGTCGTGGACCTGGCCGAGGCCCACGTCGCCGCCGCCCGCGCCCTCCAGGCCTCCCCCGGCCGCGCCCTCACCCTCAACATCGGCCGCGGGGAAGGCGTTTCGGTCCGCGAGATGATCGACCACATCAACGCGATCACCGGCTACGACCGCCCTCCGACCGTCCACCCCCGCCGCCCCGGCGACCCGGCCCGCGTCGTCGCCTCCGCCGACCGCATCACCACCGAACTGGGCTGGAAGGCCAAACACGACGTCCAGGACATGATCTCGTCGGCTTGGGAGGGGTGGGTGCGGTTGCATCCGGGGGCGGCACGGGCGTGATGGACGGCCGACCAGGACGCCGGTGGAGGACGCGTGTCGGCGCCCTGTCGCCCGTGGACGCCGGCATGGGGCGATGACCAGCCCTGCGTGCGCGACCAGGAAGCGCGGCGATCCCCGAACGCTGGACCGAGACCCTGCACGTACCGCTGCCGGGGTTCGGCGGACGGGTGCTGCGGGCGGCTGAACTCGGGGGGCTGGCGCGGCGGTTGGACCACGGGGGCGGCTGACTCGCCGGCCGGCCGAGGAGCACGCGGATCATCGCCGTCAGCCGGGGAGAGGGGCAGTCGAGGAGAGGGAGAGCCGGGAAGCCGGCGGGTACGGCGGAGCCCCTACAGCGCCTTGAGGCCCTCCGTGGTCGCCCGGGCCAGGGCCCCCAGGTAGCCCTTCGGCAGCTTCGGGCTGCGGATCACCACGGCACGCCAGTACAGGGGGCCGGAGATCAGGTCCAGGGCCAGGTCCTCGTCCATTCCGGGGCGGATCTCACCACGCCGTTCCGCCGCCGCCAGGATCTTGCTGGCCACGCCCTCCTGGCCCTCACGCAGCGCCTTCTGCATGGCGTCGGCGATCTCGGGGTTGCGGGCCGCCTCCGCCTGGAGGTCCGGGATGATCTGCGAGGCGACGGGATGACGCAGCGCCCGTGACGTCACCTCGTACAGCATCCGAAGGTCACCCTCCAGCGAACCGGTGTCCGGCGTCGGCAACCCCATCACCGCGATCGCCGACACCACGTCGAGCACCAAGTGCAGCTTCGAACGCCAGCGGCGATACACCGCCGTCTTGCCCACGCCCGCGCGCCGCGCGATCCCCTCGATCGACATCCGGGCATATCCGACCGCCGCCAACTCCTCGAAGACCGCCGCCCGAATGGCTTCGGTCACATCCTCGCGGAGTACTGCCGCCCCGGCGGGGGTGCGGCGGCGCTGACGTGTCTGGGGCTCGTCGGCGTTCGTCGTCATAGCTCAAGCATAGGGGCGTTGCGACGAAACGGTTGCGTTCCGACGCGGGGCACGTCGCGACGAAACGGGCTCGTCGTAACGCGGGCGGTGCGCCGCCGACGGCGGACCGGCGAGCGGACGGGCAGGCGGGCGGGCGGACCGGCGAGCGAGGAGCACGTCGGGACGCAACCGGCTCGTCGCCGCGACGGAACCGGCCCGTCCTTACGACGAAACCGTCGCGTCCCGACGGCGAACCGAGCCCGTCCTCGCGACGCACCCGCAGCGTCCCGACGACGCAACCGGTCCGTCCCCACGACGAACCCGGTCCGTCCCCACAACGCACCCATCGCGTCCCCGCACCAAAACCGCACCGACGCGCCACCCACCACACCGTCCACCCACCGTCCACCCCCGCCTACCCAGACCGTATCGACGCAACAGGCCCGTCCCAGCCCAAAACCTAACGGCCTCATCACGTCCGTCACGACGAAACGGTTGCGTTCCGACGCCGAATCGGCCTACGCTCACGTTGCGACGATACGGTCCCGTCCCGACGTAAGAAAACGTGAAGAGAAGCGTAAGGAAACGTCAGGTGACGGAACACGGCAGCCGGACGGACGCACGCACCCCCTCCCCCCGAGCGAAAGCAGCGGATGTGAGTCAGGTCCTCCACACACCGCCCCCTTCGCCGGCTCCGGCCGACGAAGACGACCTCGCGGCCCTCGCCGCACGCCACGGCCTCACGGTCAGTGGCGCCCGCCCCTCCCTGCGCGAGTACGTCAGCCAGCTGTGGGAGCGCCGCCACTTCATCACCGCGTTCGCCACCGCCAAGCTGACCGCGCAGTACAGCCAGGCGAAGCTGGGTCAGGTCTGGCAGGTGATGACGCCGCTGTTGAACGCGGCGGTGTACTACTTCATCTTCGGCATCCTGCTGGGCACGAAGCGCGGCGTGCCGGACTACATCCCGTTCCTGGTGACGGGCGTGTTCATCTGGACGTTCACGCAGAGCTCGATCATGGCGGGCACCCGGGCGATCTCCGGCAACCTCGGCCTCGTACGGGCTCTGCACTTCCCGCGGGCCGCCCTGCCGATCTCGTTCGCGCTGCAGCAGCTCCAGCAGCTGCTGTTCTCGATGGGCGCCCTGGTCGTGATCCTGATCTGCTTCGGTGTGCCGATCAGTTTCTCCTGGCTGATGGCGATCCCGGTGCTGATCCTGCAGTTCACGTTCAACGCGGGCGTCTCGATGATCATGGCCCGGATGGGCGCGAAGACGCCGGACATCGCGCAGCTGATGCCGTTCGTGCTGCGCACCTGGATGTACGTCTCCGGCGTCATGTGGAGCATCGACAAGCTGACCAGCAAGGACCACCTGCCGCACCTCGTGACGCTCGCCCTGGAGACCAATCCGGCGGCCGTCTACATCGACCTCATGCGCTACTCGCTGATCGACAGTTACCACGCGAGCCAGCTCCCCCCGCACGTGTGGCCGGCCGCGTTGGGCTGGGCGCTGCTCGCCGGAGTCGGCGGCTTCATCTACTTCTGGAAGGCTGAGGAGACGTACGGCCGTGGCTGAGCAGACCATCGAATACCACACCGAGCGGACCCCTGTGGCCGCCGACAGCTCGATCCCCACCGTCGTCTGCGACGGCGTCGACATCGTCTACCGGGTCAACGGAACCGGCGCCGGACGCGGCTCCGCGACCGCCGCCCTCAACCGCATGATGCGCCGCGAGAAGGCCGAGAAGGCGGCGGGTGTCCGCAAGGTGCACGCCGTCAAGAAGGTGTCCTTCGTCGCCTACAAGGGCGAGGCGATCGGACTGATCGGCACCAACGGTTCCGGCAAGTCCACCCTCCTCAAGGCCGTCGCGGGCCTGCTCCCCGTCGAGAACGGCCGCATCTACACCCACGGCCAGCCCTCCCTCCTCGGCGTCAACGCGGCCCTGATGGGCGACCTGACCGGAGAGCGCAACGTCTATCTCGGCGGCCTGGCCATGGGCATGTCCCGGGAGCAGGTCAAGGAGCGCTACCAGGGCATCGTCGACTTCTCCGGGATCAACGAGAAGGGCGACTTCATCACGCTGCCGATGCGGACGTACTCCTCCGGCATGGGCGCCCGGCTGCGGTTCTCCATCGCCGCCGCCAAGGACCACGACGTCCTCCTGATCGACGAGGCGCTGGCGACGGGCGACCGGTCGTTCCAGCGTCGCTCGGAGGAGCGGATCCGCGAGCTGCGGCAGCACGCGGGCACGGTCTTCCTGGTCAGTCACAACAACAAGTCGATCCGCGACACCTGCGACCGCGTGCTGTGGCTGGAGCGCGGCGAGCTGCTGATGGACGGGCCGACGGAGGAGGTCCTGGAGGCGTACGAGGCCTTCACGGGCGGCGCCGACAAGCCCAAGGCCCCGACCCCCGCCCGGGCGGGCCAGGCGGCCTGAAGGACCCCGGGCCGCCTAGAGGTCGCCACCTAGAGGTCCTCGTCCTGGAACACCCAGGTGCGGTAGACCAGGAAGCGGAACGCGGACGCGAGCACGATCGACAGGGCCTTCACGGCATTCGCCTCGAGCGGACCGTGGAGGCCCAGTCCGTGGTAGCCGACGTAGAAGAGGCCGCTCTCCATGAGTACGCCGATGCCGCTGAAGGCGAAGAACAGGGCGATCCGGCGGGTGCCGGGGGCGTCGCGGTCGCGGTAGGTGTAGTAGCGGAAGCCGAGGTAGTTGGCGCCCATCGCGACGCAGCTGGCCAGGACGGTCGCGAGTATCGCGGGCCAGCGCAGGCCGTGCAGCAGGGCGTTGAAGACCGCGAAGTTGACGAGGACGCCGCTGCCGCCGACGATCCCGAATTTCACGACTTCCAGGACGACCTTGCGCACCGGTCGGACGGGCTCGGCCACGCGTTCCTGGGTCAGGTTCAGAGTCACGTCATCAGGCTTAGCGGGGCAGAGTAAGTCCTCCCCCTGATTATCCCTAAGGCACTCCGTGAAAAGGGCGCCCCGAGCCATCACGGCCCGGGGCGCCCTCATCGTCGTAGCGACTACTAATAGGCGACTTCTAATGAAGGGGCGTAGGAACTATGACCCAGGAACTACGAGTGCGTCCGCAGCAGCGTTCGCATCGTGCGCATCGCCACCGACAGGTTGGCCAGGTCGAACATCTCCGAGCCCTGGATCTCCTCAAGGGTGGTGCGGGCGCGGCCGAGGATCGCGGTGTTCTTCTCCTCCCAGGCGGCGAAGCGCTGTTCGGGGGTCGAAGTGCCGTTGCCCGCCGCGAGGACGTCGGCGGTGAGGGCCGCGTGGGCCGCGTACAGGTCCTCGCGGATGGAGGCGCGGGCCATGGACTGCCAGCGGTCCGCGCGCGGCAACTCGATGATGCGGTCCATGAGTTGGGTGATGTGGAGGCGGTCGGCGAGGTCGTAGTAGACCTCGGCGACGTCCATCGGGTCCTTGCCCGTGCGGTCGGCCACCGAGACGATGTCGAGCGCCGGGAAGGCGGAGGAGAACCCGGCCACGCGCGTGGCGAGTTCGGCGGGGACGCCGGAGCCGGTCAGCTCGTCGTAGATCTCCTGGTACCAGTCCAGGTCCGCGCCGCGCAGCAGCTTGGGCAGCTGGGACCAGACCTGCTGGACGCGCTCGCCGAAGAAGTCGACGGTCTCGGCGAGCTGGAGCGGCTGCGGCCGGTTGTTGAGCAGCCAGCGGGTGCCGCGCTCGCACAGGCGGCGCGAGTGCAGGCGGATGCGGGTCTGGACGGGCGCCTCGACGGTGTTGTCGAGCGCCTCGACGCCGTCCCACACCTCGGCGGCGTCGAAGATCGCGCGGGCCGCGGTCTGCGCCCGGACGATCTCCTCCAGGGAGGCGCCGGTCTCCTCGCGGAGGCGGTGCAGGAAGCTCGTACCGCCGGTGTTGACCGTGTCGTTGACGAGGACCGTGGTGACGATCTCGCGGTGCAGCGCGTGGGTGTCGATCTGCTCGGCGAACCTCTCGCGCAGCGCGCTCGGGAAGTAGGCGTGCAGCAGGGTGCGCAGATACGGGTCGTCGGGCAGCGTGGTGTGGAGCAGTTCGTCGGCGACCGTGATCTTCGTGTACGCCAGCAGGACGGCCGTCTCGGGGCTGGTCAACCCCTGTCCCTGGGCGAGGCGTTCGCGGATCTGGCGGTCGGTGGGCAGGAACTCCAGGGCCCGGTCGAGGTGGCCCTCGCGGACCAGGGTGCGCAGGAAGCGCTGCTGGGCGTGGAGCATGTCCTTGGACTGGGCGAGCGCGTTGGCGATCGCGGTGTTCTGCGCGTAGTTGTTGCGCAGGACGAGCGCGCCGACCTCGTCGGTCATCTCGGCGAGGATCTTGTTGCGCTGCTTGACGGTCATGTCGCCGTCGGTGACCAGGCCGTTGAGCAGGATCTTGATGTTCACCTCGTGGTCGGAGGTGTCCACGCCGGCACTGTTGTCGATCGCGTCCGTGTTGATCTTGCCGCCCTGCTGGGCGAACTCGATCCGGCCGAGCTGGGTCAGGCCCAGGTTGCCGCCCTCGCCGACGACCTTGACGCGCAGGTCGGCGCCGTCGACACGGATCGCGTCGTTGGCCTTGTCGCCGACGTCCGCGTGGGACTCCGTGCTGGCCTTCACGTACGTGCCGATGCCGCCGTTCCACAGGAGGTCGACCCGGGACTTGAGGATCGCCTTCATCAGGTCGGCCGGGGTCATCTTGGCGACCTTGCCCTCGATGCCGAGGGCCTCGCGGACGTGTGCGTTGACCGGGATCGCCTTCGCGGTGCGCGGGAAGACGCCGCCGCCGGCCGACAGCAGGTCGGTGTTGTAGTCGGCCCAACTGGAGCGCGGCAGCTCGAACATGCGGCGGCGCTCGGCGTACGAGACGGCCGCGTCCGGGGTCGGGTCGAGGAAGATGTGCCGGTGGTCGAAGGCGGCGACCAGGCGGATGTGCTCGCTGAGCAGCATGCCGTTGCCGAACACGTCGCCGGACATGTCGCCGACGCCGACGACCGTGAAGTCCTCGCTCTGGGTGTCGACGCCCAGCTCCCGGAAGTGCCGCTTGACGGACTCCCAGGCACCGCGCGCGGTGATGCCCATCTTCTTGTGGTCGTAGCCCGCCGAGCCGCCGGAGGCGAAGGCGTCACCGAGCCAGAAGTTGTAGCTCTCGGCGACCCCGTTGGCGATGTCGGAGAAGGTGGCGGTGCCCTTGTCCGCGGCGACGACCAGGTAGGTGTCGTCCTCGTCGTGCCGGACGACGTCCGCCGGGGGGACGACCTCGCCGGCCACCAGGTTGTCGGTGATGTCGAGCAGGGCCGAGATGAACATCTTGTAGCTGGCGATGCCCTCGGCGAGCCACGCGTCCCGGTCCACGCTCGGGTCCGGCAGCTGCTTGGCGACGAAGCCGCCCTTGGCGCCGACGGGCACGATGACGGTGTTCTTCACCATCTGCGCCTTGACCAGGCCGAGGATCTCGGTCCGGAAGTCCTCGCGCCGGTCGGACCAGCGCAGGCCACCGCGCGCGACCTTGCCGAACCGCAGGTGCACGCCCTCGACGCGCGGCGAGTACACCCAGATCTCGTACGCCGGTCGCGGCGCGGGCAGGTCCGGGATGGCCTGCGGGTCGAACTTCATCGACACGTACGCGTGCGGGTGGCCGCCCAGCGCTTCCTGGAAGAAGTTGGTGCGCAGGGTCGCCTTGATGACGGTCAGGAAGGACCGCAGGATGCGGTCCTCGTCGAGGCTCGCCACCTGGTCGAGGGCAGCGTCGACCTCTTCTAGGAGGGCGTCCACGATCTCGCGCCCGGCGCGCTGCCGGTCCGGCGACATCCGCGCCTCGAACAGGGAGACGAGCAGCCGGGTGGTGTGGACGTTGTTGCGGAGGGTGTCCTCCATGTAGTCCTGGCTGAAGGTGGAACCGGCCTGCCGCAGGTACTTGGCGTACGCCCGCAGCACCATCGCCTGCCGCCAGTTCAGCCCGGCGCTCAGCACGAGCGCGTTGAAGCCGTCGTTCTCGGCCTGCCCGGTCCAGGTGGCGGCGAACGCCTCCTGGAACCGCTCGCGGCCGTCGTCGCCGAGGTGGTCCCCGCTGCCGTTCTGCGACTTGGGCATGCGCAGCCCGAAGTCGTAGATCCACGCCGTCGTACGGTCCGAGCAGCGCAGTTCGTACGGCCGCTCGTCCACGACCTCGACGCCGAGGCGGCTGAGGACCGGCAGCACGGCGGAGAGGGAGACCGGGGCGCCCTTGCGGTAGATCTTGAAGCGGCGCTCGTCGGGGGCGGCGCCCACCGGCTCGTAGAGGCTGAGCTCGAAGGCCTGCTCCTCGGTGAGCTGTTCGAGGTGGACCAGGTCGGCGACGGCGGCGCGGGGGGAGTGGTCCGCCTTGTAGCCCTCGGGGAAGGCGTTGCCGTAGCGGCGCACCAGTTCGGCCGCGCGCTCCTCGCCGCACTCGGCGTTCAACGCGTCGCCGAAGCCGTCGGCCCAGGAGCGGGCGGCCTCGACCAGGCGGGTCTCGATGCGGTCCTTGTCGGCGTCGGACAGCTCCGGCAGCTCGGTGCCCTGCGGAACGCGGACCACGAAGTGCAGCCGGGAGAGGATCGACTCGGTGTTCCAGGCCGTGAAGTCGACGCTGATGCCGTCGAGTTCCTCTTTAAGGATGTCGATGATCCGAAGGCGCACACCGGTGGTGTAGCGGTCGCGCGGGAGGTAGACGAGGGCCGAGTAGTAGCGGCCGTACTCGTCCTGGCGCAGGTACAGACGCAGCCGCCGGCGTTCCTGGAGGTAGAGCACGGACGTGACGATCGAGCGGAGTTCGTCGACCGGGGTCTGGAAGAGCTCGTCGCGCGGGTACGTCTCCAGGATCTGCAGCAGGTCGCGCCCGTCGTGGCTGTTGGGCGAGAAGCCGGCGCCCTCCAGCACCTCGTCGACCGTGCGCCGGATCACGGGAACCCGGCGGACGGACTCGGTGTAGGCGGCGGAGGAGAACAGGCCCAGGAAGCGGCGCTCGCCGACGACCTCGCCGTTCGCGTCGAACTTCTTCACACCCACGTAGTCGAGATACGACGGACGGTGCACCGTGGAACGGCTGTTGGCCTTCGTGAGGACGAGGAGCTTGTGCTCGCGGGCCTTGGCCCGGGCGTCGGCCGGGAGCCGCTCGAAGGACGGGCTCACCGGGTGGCTGTCCTCGCCGCCGTGCTGCGGGTCGGAGCGCAGGATGCCGAGGCCGGTGCCGGGGACCGCGGCGAGGGAGTCGTCCTCGCGCAACTGGTACTCGCGGTAGCCGAGGAAGGTGAAGTGGTCGGCGGCCAGCCAGCGCAGCAGCTCGCGGGCCTCCCCCACCTCATTGGAGGGCAGGTCGGGCGCGGTCGGCTCGGCGGGCAGCTCGTCGGCCATCCGCAGGGCCAGGTCCCGCATCTTCTCCCAGTCCTCGACGGCCTCACGGACGTCGGACAGGACGCGCAGCAGGTCGGCGGTGATCTGCTTCAGATCGGCGCGGTCGGTCTCGCGGTCGATCTGTACGTGGATCCAGGACTCGGTGTGCGCGTCGTGCGGCAGCTCGCCGGCGGGCGGGGTGGTGAGCACCTCGATGAGCTTGCCGGTGAGGTCGCGGCGGACGACGACCTGCGGGTGGATGACGACGTGGATGCCGCGGCCCTGGCGGGTCAGCTCGTTGGTCACGGAGTCGACGAGGAAGGGCATGTCGTCGGTGACGACCTCGACGACGGTGTGGCTGCACGTCCAGCCGTTCTCCTCGACCGTCGGGGTGTGCACCCGTACGTTGGCCGTGCCCTGGGGTCGGGTCTCGGCCAGCCGGTAGTGGGAGAAGGCGGCGCCGAAGACATCGACCGGGTCGCGGTCGGCGAGGTCCTCCGGGGCGGTGTGCAGGTAGTAGCGCTGGAGGAACGCGAGCACGGTCTCCCGGTCGGGAGTGCCCTCGTCCGTCGTCCCGGTCGGTAGGTGCCCCCCGACCGGGCTGTTCTCAGCTACCCGAGCAGCCCTCTCGAGCAACTCGGCCTTTGCTTCGTCCAGCTTGGTCTGCATTGTCCTCTGGCTCCTGTCGCGCGCCGTTGCGTGACGTAGAAGGAAGTACGGTGTCTTCCCCTGCGGCTCGACGCCACGGCCCGGGTTCTCCGGTCTGCTCAGACGCTATGCCGCAAGGTGAGATGAGCGGTGGGTTATCAGCCATTTTCGGCACGCCCGACGGGTGTGACGCTGCTCTCTGCCGCGCCGGTACCCGGGGTGTGCACGGCGTCCTGGGAGCCCTTGGAGCTCCGTCCCGCCCGCGAGGGTCTGTCGGACAGACCCTGGGACCAGCGACCGCCGCCCGGTCACGGATGTCGTCCGTGGTCGCCGGGCGCGGAGCAGGGGCGACGATGCCCCCGCGAAATATCGCGCTGATCACGCCACAAGGCTATCTCTCCTCACCGGGGGCTCGTCACGAGCCGGATGTGTACAAAACCGAGGGTGGAACTTTGACGTTATGCACAGGGGCGCAGAGCATGAAATCGTCGTATTCACGGGCAGTCGGGACGGTGCCGGAGTCCGAGCCGCGAGGCCCCTTGGCAAGCACCCCGGCGCGCGGCACGTTGCCCATGAGCCCTCGGCGTCCGGCGTTCATGAGCCCATGACGCCCGACGGAGACGCATGCCACGGCCCCCTGCTCACCGCCGCGATCGACGGCCTGCGCGGCCGGCGCGTCACGGCGTACCCGGCGCTCGAACTCGACATGCAGGCCGCCGGCGCGACCTTCCAGGACGCCGAGACGGTGGTCGACGGCACGCTGGTCTCCGCTCGCGCGTGGCCGGATCACTCCAGCTGGATGCGGGAGTTCCTGACGGTGCTGCGGGCGAAGGCGCCGGTGACGTGACCTCAGCGGCCGGCATGACGTGACAGGGGTGCGCGGTGCCTCTTGAGGCGCCGTGTCTCCTGAGGCGCCGTGTCTCCTGAGGCACCGTGCTTCAGAAGGCACGGGTCTCTTGAGGTGCCGCGCCTCGTCACACCGGCCGGCAGGTCACCGTCACGCCGCCAGCCGCTCTGCCTCCGCGACGGCCTCCGCCAGCGAGTCCACCACCGGTACACCGACCACTTCGAGGCTGGCCCGGCTGTGCGAACCGCCGGTGTAGAGCACGGCCCGCGCGCCCACATGCAGGGCCGCCACGGCGTCGTCGGCCGCGTCCCCGATCACCACGGTGCGCCCGGGGTCCACGCCGGCCAGCGCCCCGAGGTGCCGCACCATGTGCTCGGCCTTGCTGCCGCCGGAGGGACCGGTGCGCCCGTCGACCCGTATGAAGTGCGGCTCTATCCCGAACTCCCGCACCAGCGGGACGAGTTCGGCATGCCCGTACATGCTGAGGATCGACTGGCTGCGACCCGCGGTCCGCCACCCCGCGAGCAGGTCCGCCGCGCCCTCGGTGAGCCCGCAGACGACGCGGTGCTCGGAGTAGTACCGATGGAAGGTCTCGTCCATGACCTCCCACTCGGCGTCGGTGGGCAGCCGCCCCAGCAGCCGCTCGTAGAACTTGGGCACCGGCACGCAGTACAGCGCCCGGTACTCCTCCATCGTGATCGCCCTGAGCCCCAGCTCGGCGAATGCCGCGTTGGTCGCCCCGATGATCGCGTCATTGTCGTGGAACAGCGTGCCGTTCCAGTCCCAGACGATGTGCGCGCTTCCTTGCATCCCCATGCCAAAAAAGTACCCGCCGCCACTGACAATCAAGAGAACCGCAGGTCAACGGGCATCTACGGCCATCCGACCGCTGCTGAACAGGCTCAGTCGCCCAGCCCGACGAGGTTCGGGATCTCCTGCGTCGCGTACCAGAGCAGCTCGTGGTCCTCGGCCCCGTCCACGACGAACTGCGCGTCGTCGTCCCCGCGGTCGGCCGCCGGAAGCGCGTCGGCGGCGGCACTCACATCGCTCTCCGCATCACCGAGATCCACGTGTACGGCCGCAGCCTTGGCCAGCGCCACGGTTCCGCTGACCCGCACCTCGCCGAGCGCCACCGGGTCGAGTCCGCGGTCGGGGTCGGCGTGCGCGGTGCCGTCGGGTACGTCGACGGCGGCCACGACCCGGCGCCGCGGTGCGTCGGGATCGGCCGCCAGCAGCCGCAGCGAGGCGAGCGCGGCCCGGTTCAGCGCCGCGTACTCCAACTCCTCGATGTCGTCGGAGAGGTACCACTCGCGCAGCGCGGGCGTCACGGCGTACGCGACGAAGGGTCCCGTCCCCAGCTCACCCGTCTTGTACGCCTCGGCGAGACCGGAGAGGGTCAGGGGGACGTAGACGCGCATGGCTGGCCGCTTTCGTAGTCGGAGAGTGTCTCGGGGAGGACGGTTCCGCGCCTCCGGGAGGGCCTTCAGGATACGTGCGCGCGTCCCCCATCGAGTCCCCACCCGCACCCCCGGAGGCGTCCACCCCACGCCGGGGATTCACCCCCCGCGCCCTTGCGGCGATGGCCTTGGGGCCCTGTCGATCACTCGGATAAGTGAACATTCCGGCCCCTCCGACCCGCTCCGCCACGTCCTTGCCACCCCCGCCCACGGCCCCGTACAAGATCCCCAACCAGCAAGTTACTTCCCGGTACATCCCGGGCCGACCCAACGGGGATCCCCATGCACAAGGTCATGACCAGGACCGCCCAGCACACCCCGACCCGCCCTCCGACCCGCCGCGACCCCCGCCGCCCCGGCACAGGTTCGCCTCGCGGACAGGGCGGGGGAACGTCCCGTACGACACCTGCGGCCGAGGCGCCGGAAAGCGCGGCTCCGGCAACGGGCACGGGCACCCCCGCTGCGGCTCCAGGACGAGGCGCAGCCCGCACGGCGTCGGGTGACGGCCGCCCGGCAGCTGCGCCCGGGCGTGGGGCACGTACAACGGCCGCGGCGGGACGAGGCGCGGTCACTGCGACCCCCACGCCGATCGCGGGCCAGGGCACAGCCCCTACCGCTCTCACGCCGACGCCAAACCGCCGCACAACCCCGACGGCGTCGACTCCCGTGACAGGCCGAGCCGCTCCCCATACCTCGCCCCGCACCTCGCCTCACGCCGAACCCCACACCGTGCCCGCCCAAGCCGCCCGCAGCCGCGTTCCGCAGCCCCGCCCCACCGATCTCTTCGCCGACCGTCTCCTCGCCGTGCTGAGCGGTCAGCGGCCCGTCCACTGGATGCTCCGGCACACCGCCGGCCGCGCCTACGACGAACTGGCCCGGCTCGCCGAACACGGCCCCCTGCGCGCCACCCGCGGCACTCGCCCGGTGGTTCGCGACATCGGCTACTACGTTGCCCGCGAGGGCGCCGTGGAGGCCTTCGCCCGCATCGGCGCCGGTGACCAGGTGCGAGCCATGGCCTTCCGGCTGGAACGGGGCGCGGACCTCCGCTGGCGCTGCACGGCGGTGGAACTGGGCGGCCCCCGCGCCCCGCACGCGGACGACGACTGAGGAGGGCTGAGGAGGGCTGAGGAGGGCTGAGGAGGGCTGAGGAGGGCTGAGGAGGGCTGACAGCGGACCGGAACCTACGGCGGCCGGCAGCCGGCGCGGCTGGGACGGGGGCAGGCGCGGGGCCGGGGCCGGCAGGCAACCACCCGCCACGCCGGTCGCCCCCGCCGTACCCACCGCACCCCCGCGCCTGCCCGCAACCCGCACACCCACCCGCACACACGCCAAAGGGCCGGACACCTTCACGATGCCCGGCCCTTCACGATCTCCTCGCGGGAAACGGCCCCGACAAGCTCAACCCCTCACTCAAGGGGCCGCCCGCCGCAGCTCACCGCCCGGCCCGCGGAGCGACCGTCACTTCTTGCGGCGGCTGCTCCGGCGCCCCTGCTTGCGGCGCTCCGCGCGCGTGAGGCCGTCCGCCTCGGAGCGCACGGGCTCGTCGTCGCTGGTGAAGTCGCCCTCGACGATGCCGCCCTCGCCGTCCACGGTGGGCGCGGAGAAGTGCAGCCGGTCCGGCCGCTGCGGGGCGTCGAGCCCCTTGGCGCGGATCTCGGGACGGGCGGCCGCCTGCGCGGGCACCGTGTCCTCCTTGTCGAGCGACGGCTTGTCGTCCTCCACGAGGACTTCCTCGACCTGCTGCTCGACCTGGACCTCCAGGTTGAACAGGTAGCCGGCGGACTCCTCCTTGATGCCGTCCATCATGGCGGTGAACATGTCGAAGCCCTCGCGCTGGTACTCGACCAGGGGGTCCTTCTGGGCCATCGCGCGCAGGCCGATGCCCTCCTGGAGGTAGTCCATCTCGTAGAGGTGCTCGCGCCACTTGCGGTCCAGGACCGACAGCACGACGCGGCGCTCCAGCTCACGCATGATCTCGGAGCCGAGCTGCTCCTCGCGCTCCTTGTACTGCTCGTGGATGTCGTCCTTGATGGACTCGGAGATGAACTCGGCGGTCAGACCTGCCCGGTCCCCGGCCGCCTCCTCCAGCTCCTCCACGGTGACCTTCACCGGGTAGAGCTGCTTGAACGCGCCCCACAGCCGGTCGAGGTCCCAGTCCTCAGGGAAGCCCTCGGCGGTCTCCGCGGTGATGTAGGCGTCGATCGTGTCGTCCATGAAGTGCACGACCTGCTCCTGCAGGTCCTCGCCCTCCAGGACGCGGCGCCGCTCGCCGTAGATGACCTCGCGCTGCCGGTTGAGGACCTCGTCGTACTTGAGGACGTTCTTGCGGGTCTCGAAGTTCTGCTGCTCGACCTGCGACTGGGCGGACGCGATCGCGCGCGTGACCATCTTGTTCTCGATCGGCACGTCGTCCGGGACGTTCGCCATCGACATGACGCGCTCGACCATCTGGGCCTTGAACAGCCGCATCAGGTCGTCGCCGAGGGAGAGGTAGAAGCGGGACTCGCCCGGGTCGCCCTGACGGCCGGAGCGACCGCGCAGCTGGTTGTCGATACGGCGCGACTCGTGCCGCTCGGTGCCGAGGACGTAGAGGCCGCCGAGGTCCTTGACCTCTTCGAACTCGTCCTTGACCGCCTGCTCGGCGTTCTCCAGGGCACCGGGCAGGGCCTGGGCCCACTCCTCGATGTGCTCCTCGGGGTCGAGGCCGCGCTGGCGCAGCTCCGCCTCGGCGAGGTCGTCGGGGTTGCCGCCGAGCTTGATGTCCGTACCGCGGCCGGCCATGTTGGTGGCGACGGTCACGGCGCCCTTGCGGCCGGCCTGGGCGATGATCGGCGCCTCACGGTCGTGCTGCTTCGCGTTCAGCACCTCGTGCTGGATGCCGCGCTTGGCGAGCTGCTGCGAGAGGTACTCGGACTTCTCGACCGACGTCGTGCCGACGAGGATCGGCTGGCCCTTCTCGTGCTTCTCGGCGATGTCGTCGACGACCGCCTCGAACTTCGCGACCTCGGTGCGGTAGATCAGGTCGGACTGGTCCTTGCGGACCATCGGCCGGTTGGTCGGGATCGGGACGACGCCGAGCTTGTAGATCTGGTGGAACTCGGCGGCCTCGGTCATCGCCGTACCGGTCATGCCCGAGAGGTTGCTGTAGAGGCGGAAGAAGTTCTGCAGGGTGATCGTGGCGAGCGTCTGGTTCTCGTCCTTGATGTCCACCCCTTCCTTCGCCTCGATCGCCTGGTGCATGCCCTCGTTGTAGCGGCGGCCGGCGAGGATACGTCCGGTGTGCTCGTCGACGATCATGACCTCGCCGTCGATGACGACGTAGTCCTTGTCCTTCTTGAAGAGCTCCTTGGCCTTGATGGCGTTGTTCAGGTAGCCCACCAGCGGGGTGTTCACCGACTCGTAGAGGTTGTCGATGCCCAGCCAGTCCTCGACCTTGCTGACACCGGCCTCGTGGATGGCCACCGTGCGCTTCTTCTCGTCGACGTCGTAGTCGGCCGTCTCCTCCAGGCCCTTCAGCGAGTTGCCGGCCTCACCCTTCTTCAGGCGGGTGACGAGCTTGGCGAAGTCGCCGTACCACTTGGTGGCCTGGTCGGCCGGGCCCGAGATGATCAGCGGCGTACGGGCCTCGTCGATGAGGATGGAGTCGACCTCGTCGACGATCGCGAAGTTGTGGCCGCGCTGCACCAGTTCGTCCTGCGACCACGCCATGTTGTCGCGCAGGTAGTCGAAGCCGAACTCGTTGTTCGTGCCGTAGGTGATGTCGCACGCGTACTGCTCGCGGCGCTGGGCCGGGGTCATGTTGGCGAGGATGCAGCCGACCTCAAGGCCCAGGAACCTGTGGATGCGCCCCATCATCTCGGAGTCGCGCTCGGCCAGATAGTCGTTGACCGTGATGATGTGAACGCCGCCTCCGGAGAGGGCGTTCAGATACGCGGGCAGGGTGCCGACCAGGGTCTTGCCCTCACCGGTCTTCATCTCGGCGACGTAGCCGAGGTGCAGGGCCGCGCCGCCCATCATCTGCACGTCGTAGTGACGCTGGCCGAGGACGCGCTTGGCGGCCTCGCGCACGGTGGCGAATGCCTCGGGCAGCAGGTCGTCCAGGGTCTCACCATCGGCGTAGCGCTGCTTGTACTCCTCGGTGAGGGCCTTCAGCTCGGCGTCGGAGAGGTCGACAAAGTCCTCTTCGATGGACTTGACCTGGTCCGCGATGCGGTGCAGCTTGCGCAGGATCTTGCCTTCGCCTGCACGCATGATCTTCGAGAGGACGGACACGGGGGTTGGTCTCCTTGCCGGTCGGGCCTGGGACGGTCGGTTTCCAATGACATGACTGAGCAACGGACATCGTATGCGAGGACCCCGCCACGCCGGGAGCCTGCCGGGGACGCCGACCGTCCACTACTTCACATCTGCTTCAAAGGGACAACGGCCGGGGGTCACCGATGGTGCCGTGCCCCTTCGAGGAATTGCGCGAAATGTGATCACCCGCTCACACAGCGCAAAAGTATGGCGCCCTTGTACGCCCCCGAGCAGAATCGGCCGATGGAACCCGTCACGCTCACGACCGACCGTCTCCTCCTGCGCGGTGTCGGCCCGCAGGACACCGACGTCGTGTATTCCGCCGCCCAGGACCCCGAGATCCAGCGCTGGACGACGATCCCCTCGCCCTATCTCCTGGAGCACGCGCAGAGTTTCACCGAGCAACTGGTCCCCGAGGGCTGGCAGAACGGTTCGATGTTCACCTTCGGCGTCTTTCTCCCCGAGGGGGAGTTGGCGGGCATGCTCGCCATCACGATGCGTTCCCTGGGCGTCGGCGAGGTCGGCTTCTGGGCGACGAAGCAGTACCGCGGCAACGGCTACATCACCGAGGCCACCGTCGCCGTCTCCCGCTGGGCCTTCACCCGTCTGTCGATCGACCGGGTGGAATGGCGCGCGGAGGTCGGCAACAAGGGCTCCCGCGCGGTGGCCGAACACGCCGGTTTCACCATCGAGGGCACGCTCCGCTCCGCGATCAACAACAAGGGCGTACGACGGGACTGCTGGGTGGGCTCCCTGCTGCCGTCGGACCTGGGCCTGCCGTCGACGGCGCCGTACCTTCCCACCCAGCCTTAGCCGGGCAAATCCGCAGCTCAGCCCGCATTGTCAGTGCCACCCTCTATCGTGCGGAGACATGACGAGTGCCCCGCGCCCCACGACCGACCTGTCGGCAGCCGACGCCCGCCGCATCGCCCTGCGTGCCCAGGGTTTCCTCGGCGTCCCCGACCGCCGCGCGGGCGTGCGCGGCGTGCTCCGCCATCTAGGCGCGGTCCAGCTCGACACCATCTCGGTCCTCGCCCGCTCCCACGAACTCATCCCGTACGCCCGCCTCGGCGCCGTGCCCCGCAAGACGGTCGAGGACGCGTACTGGACCCAGACACACGCCTTCGAGTACTGGTCCCACGCCGCCTGCATCCTCCCCGTCGAGGAGTGGCCCCACTTCGCCTTCCGCCGCCGTGCGTACCGGAGCCGCCCGCACTGGAACCACGACCTCCCGGACGGCACCTACGACCAGGTCATCAAGCAGCTCCGCGCCGAAGGCCCCCTCACCTCCACGGAGTTGGGCGGCGCCAAGCGCACCAGCGAGTGGTGGGACTGGTCCGGCGCCAAGGTCGCCGTCGAGCGCGCGCTCATGTACGGCGAGGTGGTGTGCGTGGAGCGCCGCGGCTGGAAGCGGGTCTACGACCTCGCCGAGCGCGCGATCCCGCAGGCGCTGCTGCACGACGAGCTGGATGACACGGAGTGCCTCCGCCGGCTGGTCGGCCTGGCCGGCCACTCACTGGGCGTCGGCACGCGCGCGGACATCGCCGACTACCACCGTCTCAAGGGCGAGCAGGTCGACGCGGTGATCGCCGACTCGGGCCTGGTCCCGGTCACGGTCGAGGGCTGGGGCAAGCCCGCCTGGGCCGATCCGGCGGCCCTGGAGACACCCCCGCGCGGCCGCCACCGCACCACACTCCTGTCCCCGTTCGACTCCCTGATCTGGGAGCGGGCCCGCACGCAGCGCATCTTCGGCTTCACCCACCGCCTGGAGGCCTACGTCCCCAAGCCGAAGCGAATCTACGGCTACTTCGCGATGCCGGTGCTCGCCGGAGGCCGGCTGGTCGGCCGCGTGGACCCGGCGCGCGAGGGCCGCACCCTGGTGGCCAAGCAGGTCACCCTGGACGGCGTGAAGGCCGTCCCGTCCGTGGCCCAGGCCCTGGTCGAGGCCGCGAGCTGGGTGGACTGCACGGACGTACGCGTGGAGCGGGTGGACTCTCCGGAGCTGCGCGCCCCCCTCGCCAGGGAACTAGTCCGTCTCCTGGCATGAGTGAGGGTCAGCGGATCTCGAGGATCTTCTCCCGCATCGCGTAGACCACCGCCTCCATCCTGGAGTGCAGCTGCAGCTTCTCCAGGATGTTGCGCACATGGTTCTTCACCGTGTTCTCGGAGATGAACAACTGCTTGGCGATATCGCGGTTGTTCATACCGGTGGCGACGAGTTTGAGAACCTCCAGCTCACGTTCGGTGAGCCGCGGCGCGGGCACCAGTCGGCGCTCGTCGGTGCGCTGGATCATCGACTTGAACTCGGTGAGCAGCTTCGACGCCATGGAAGGGCTGATCTGCGACTGTCCGTCGGCCACGGCGCGAATGGCGGTGGCCACTTCGTCGGTCGAGATCTCCTTGAGGAGATATCCCGTCGCGCCCGCCTTGATCGCGTCGTAGAGATCGGCCTCTTCGTCGCTGATCGTCAGCATGATGATCTTCGCGCTGGGCGCCACCTCCTTGATGGAGGTGCACGCCTCGATCCCGCCCCGCTTCGGCATCCGCACGTCCATCAGGACGATGTCCGGCAGCAGGTCCGCGGCCTTGTCCACGGCCTCGGCGCCGTCACCGGCCTCGCCGACGACCTGGATGTCCTCCTCGGCCGCCAGCACGATCTCCAGGCCGCGGCGGAAGAGGGCATGGTCGTCCACGACAAGGACTCTGATCGGCTCCTTGCGTGTCGAGCCCGCTTCCGGGCCCATGCCGACGACGCCGCCGTCGGCATCCCCGACATGCATAGGTCCGAAGCTGTCCGCCATCGTTCCTCCCCCTGAAGGCTGTGGCCTGTGGTCCTGTGCCATCGCCAACCCAAGGCAGCGGCCCACCGGTTGGGCCTGTACGGCCATGATTCCATGCCCGGACGACAGTGCGGTCACGGAGCGGGGCGCGAAGTGGTCGCACACCGGTGCCCCTGGGGGCGCACACGCGCTCCAGGGGCACCGGCTCAGCTGTCTGCCGGGTGGGTCAGCCGCCCAGCGTGCCGCCGGCCGCGGGCGGTTGCGCCTGCGTCACCATCGGGTCCGTGCTGAGGTGGATGACGCCGTAGTCGTAGGCGTGCCGTCGGTAGACGACGCTCGGTTCCTTGGTCTCCGAGTCGACGAACAGGTAGAAGTCGTGTCCGACCAGTTCCATCTCGTAGAGCGCCTGGTCGAGGGACATCGGAGACGCGACGTGGGTCTTCTCGCGGACGACGAGGGGGCCTTCGCCCTTGACCTCCAGCGAGCCGATCTTCTTGGTGGGCACACCGTCCGACTGCTCGTCCGGGACGGCGTGGCCGTTGCCGTTGAGCGTCGCGGCGCCCGGGACGTGGTCGGGGACCTCGGCGGCGGTGAGCCGACGGGCGCCGCGGCGCGTGTTGCGCTTGTCGTGCTGCTTGCGCAGCCGGGCATCCAGCTTCTCCGCCGCGAGGTCGAGCGCCGCGTACGGATCGTTGGCCGATGCCTCCGCCCGGATCACCGGACCGCGGGAGCGGAGCGTGATCTCCACCCGGTCACAACGGTCGGCCTGTCGGGGGTTCGGCTCCTTGGACACCTCCACGTCGAGGCTGATCACCTTGCCGTCGAGCTTCTGGATCTTCTCCAGCTTCAGCTTCTCGGCCACGTGCTTGCGGAACCGCTCGGGCACCTCGGTCTTGCGGCCCTTGACGACGATGTCCACGCAGAACTCCGTTCCCGGATCGCTCCGCTTCGCTGCGGAGCGTCTCCCTTTCGCACCAGGCTCCGGTCACCCCGGACCCTCGGACTCGGTGACTTCCACCTCCTCCTCCCCCATGGGCAAGATCTCCACCCCATGGCCGCGGGTGATTGCAGAAAACCCGCGGCACGGCATTCGGATAGGAGAGGTGCGGCCTGCGCCTTTCTCTCACAACCGAACATATCTCGCCCGGACGGATGTCGTCACCCTCTACCGCGGCGTACCTCCGTTCAGGTGAATTGCCCCTGTCATTACCTGCAACGACGCAAGTTCGCAGTCAGTTCCGGTTTATTTCGAAGGAATCTGGCGACGCCGCGATCACCGCCGCGCAGATCAGGTCAGCGGGGCCGTTCACACTCACGATTCCCGGTGCACTGAGTGCCATGTTCCTCCCGTTCTCCATTGATCTCTCGATGTGTTCCCCTCTGCCTTCCCGGGACACACACGCATACACAGCGGCGGTTGCGCCAACTTCTCCGCCGTACGCGATCGCCTCCCGCACGGCACGCGCCGCCTCCCTCAAGGAGGCCCCCGTCGTCATCAGGTCGTCGACGAGCACCACCGGTCCCCCCACAAGCAACCGCGCACCACCCGCGACCACCTCCAAGGCCCCCGCGAGATTGTCCATCCGCTCCCGCGAGTTGAGCCCCGACTGATCGGCCACCCACCGCCGCTGCCGCAACACGGCCACCACCCGAGCCGGCGTCCCGGTCCGCCGCAACTCCCCCGCCGCCGCGAGCGCGATCCGCCGAGCCGGATCATGCCCCCGAGCCCGCACGGCCCCACGAGCAGAGGGCACGGGGACGAGCAACACCGGCGCCTGGCTGTGGCTCCGGGACTGGGCCTGACCGGCATGCATGTGCTGCCCGGGATCCATGTGCCGCCCGACCTGCCCGTGCTGCCCGTGCTGCCCGACCTGAGCCTGCCGCTGCCCTGCCTGAGCCTGCGCGACCCGCGCCTGCCCGACCTGCCTTGACTGCCCTGCCTGCGCCTGAGCGGCCTGAGCCTGGGCTGCCTGAGCTTGGGCTGCCTCCGCGGCGTGAGCCTGATAACGGCCACCCTGCGGCTGTTGCCCTGCCTCAATCTGCCCGACCTGAGCCTGCCGCATCTGAGGCTGCCTCGCCTGCGCCTGCCGTGTCTGAATCTCCCTGACCGACTCCTGCCGTGCCTGCAATTGGCTCGCCTGCAGTTGCCTTGTCAGAGCCTGCCCGGCCTGCGCCCGATCCGCCTGAGACCAACCCTGCGCCGCCCCAAGTCCCTCAGCCGCCGCCTGTCCCGCCTGAACCGTGCCGAGCCCGGCCACCGCTGACCGCACGGCCTGCCCAACATCGGCCCCGGCATCTCCCTCACGGCGCCCCGACCTCGCAGCTACACCCCCACCCCAGTCACTCTCACCGCCCCCGTCGCCCTCCCTCGGCTCCCCAAGCCCCGGCACCCAGCCCCCACCCACCCCCGCTCCACCCAGCCCGTCCAAACGGCTCCCCACCCCCGTCACAGCCCCGTAACCCCCCACCCCACACTCTCCAAGCCCCACCCGCACAGCCCCCGCCAAAGCCGCGCCCAGTGCCCCCGCGAGGCCCAGCGCGCCCCGTTCCTTGTGGGCGAGGAGCGTCGCGCGTACCTCGTCCGCGTAAGGAGCCGCCGCGTACGTCGCCGGCAGCCCCGTCGGCTCGGGCGTCGGTCGTACCCGGCTCGCTACGGTCCCGTTCAGGGCCGCACGGCACTCCGGGCAGAGCACCGTGCGAGGCCTGCCGCAGCCTCCGCACTCGGCCGGCAGCACCAGATCCGTGAGGTCCCGCCACCACCCCCGCATGCCCACCACTGTGCCAACGCTCCCGCCGACCGGCCACCCCTGTGGACAACGGCCTGTGGACAACTCCGCGCAACCGTCAACAGCCTTCACCCACACGAGTGCACGGTCACCCCGGGACACACGGACGGCCGCCTCCACCGAGCCTCAGCCCGACCGGAGACGACCGCTTTCAGTCCGCCACCTCAATGCCTCGACGCGTGCGTCAATGCGTCAACGCCTCACCCCGGATAGACCGGCGCCGACCCCGTCTTGACGACCTTCTGCCACTGCGCCCCGTTGGACAGCCGTACGATCCCGTCCTCCGAGTAGGCCACCAGCGGCAGCTTGTCGTCCTCGGACGCGGCGATCTCCTTGACCCCGGTCAGGGCTGCGGGCGCCGGGCCCTCCGGTGTGGAGCCGTCGACCTGGACATACCGCATCTGGAGCACGCCCTCATGCTCGCGCCCCACCACCACGAGCCGGCTGTCCCCGGCCCACGACATGGCCGTGATCTCCTCCAAGTCCGGGGTCACGGAACGCAGTTCGAGGACCGAGATCACCGGTGTCTCCCCCGCCGCCCCGCCCCGCTGGATCCGCCCGACGAGCAGGGACCGCTTGCCGTTCTTCTCCACGACGAGCGCGATCCGCACCCCGTCGGCGGCCACCCGCACCGATTCGATACGGCCGTCCAGCCCCGGCATCTCCACCGCTATCGGCTGCCCCGCGCCCTTCTGCAGCAGGAGCAGCCGGGGCTTCTTCGGGTCCCGGTCGGCCACCCAGAGGTCGCCCTGCGCGTCCCAGCTGGGAGCCGTCAGCCGGTCGGCCTCCGTCTTGCCCTGGCTGGTCAGCACGGGGTCCCCGAGCGAGGCACCGGACACCATCGACCCGACGTAGAGCGACTTCCCGTCGAGACCGACCCCGGCCCCGGTCTCCTCGTCGCGCGACACCGCCACCGACCGCAGTTGCTTCTCGCCCTCGCCCAGCGCGCCCGGCACCGGATCGGCGTGCGTACCGGCGCCGGTCATCCGCACCACCCGGTGCTTGTCGTCGAGGAAGTACAGGTATGCGGGCCGGTTCACGGCACCGTGTGCCGCGAGGCCCTCCGCGTCCTCTTCGGAGAGGACACACAACTGCGCGCCGTTGCCGGCCTGCAGCTCGACCTCGTCCACCGTGGGCGTCATGGTCTGGAGCGTGTAGAGGATCTGCGTGGCCATCTCGTTGCACCGGGCCAGCCCCACCCGCGAGGCCTTCTGGTTCAACGGGACCGTCAGCTTGTTCTGGTCGTCGGGCGCCAGCGAGGTGACACCCTTCCGCAGCGCCGTCCCGGTGGGGAAGCTCGACCTGACCACGGGCCCGAGCCAACTGGTGGGCCCGTTCAGGAGCGACCGCACCATCTGCGTCATGGGGTCCACCCGCCGCCGTACGAACACGGGGTCGGCGACCGCGATCGGCTGCGAGCTCGTCCCGGCCGACGTGTTCGACGCGAAGTAGTACTTGTTGACCGACATGTAGTTGCGCTGGAAGTCCGACTCGCCCATGACGACGCCCTGCGGCAGGTCGTCGATGCGCCACTGGCCGCTCTTCGCGTCCTTCGTCAGGTGTATGGCCTTGCTGTACTGCCCGTCCGCCGGCGCGTACGCCTGCTGGGAGTCCACCGTGGCGACCCGGTCGCCCGTCAGGGTGTACGTGAAGGTGCCGGTGTCCTCCCGGCCGACCGGGGCACGGACGGCCTCCGTGCTCGGCCCGTCGGCGAGCACCGTGGTGGACAGCTCCGGCTGCCAGTCCCGCGCGGCCTTGGCGGTCAGGTACAGGCGCGCTGTCTTGTAGTGCGGATCGTCGCTGGTCAGCGCCTCCAGGAAGCCCTGCACGATCTCCCCCTGCGCCGCGTCCTCCTGGGGCGGCATCGCGAAGACCCGCACCTGGGTGTCCTGTCGCGGCGTCGACTCGACACCCTGGAGATCCCCGCTGTCGGGCATCGAGGCACAACCCGCCAGCACTACGACGCCGCACGCGATGTACGCCGCCGCGCGTGCCGGCTTCCGCCGGGCGCCCTCCGCGCGGTCAGCGCCCACGAGATGCCTCCCCCTGCTTGTTCGAGTCCTCCGGTACGGCTGCCGGGTCCTTGCTGCCCCTGGCCTCGCTCCGAGCCGGATCCGCGGGCGACCGGTCCTCCTGCCGCCGGGTGCCGCCGGTCGGCCGGGGCACCACGCGCGCGCCGTTGCCGGGCAGCGCCGTCGGATCCGCCGTGGCAGTGGTGGCCGGCCTCGGGGCGATCGGGGCCCGCGAGGGTATCGGCGGCACCTGGTCGCCCATCGGCTGCACGGGGACCGTCGCGCGCTTGTCCCCGCCCCCGCTCGGCAGCCCGGCGTCGCTGAGTCCGCGGTGACGGCGTGAGTCCTTGGGCTCCAGGGGTATCGGCGAGCCCCGTAGCGGTTCGTCCGCGGTCCGCGGCAGCGTCAGCCGGAACTGCGAACCGCCACCCGGCTCACCCCACGCCTGCAGCCAGCCGCCGTGCAGCCGCGCGTCCTCCAGGGCGATGGACAGCCCCAGACCCGTACCACCGGTGGTACGCGCGCGTGCCGGGTCGGCCCGCCAGAAGCGGCTGAACACCCGGGTCGCCTCACCGGGCTTGAGCCCCACCCCGTAGTCGCGCACCGCGATGGCGACCGCCCCGCCCGCAGTGGCGAGCTTGACTATGACGTCCTTGCCGTCGCCGTGCTCCACGGCATTGACGACGAGATTGCGCAGCACCCGCTCCACCCGCCGGGCATCGGCCTCGGCGACCACGGGCTGCTGGTCGCCGACGACCCGTATCTGCGTGCCCTTGCGCTCGGCGAGCGGCTCGGCGCCGCTGAGAACCCGTCGTACGACCTCTCTGAGATCTATCGGCTCGGCCTCCAGGGCCGCCGCGCCCGCGTCGAAGCGGCTGATCTCCAGCAGGTCCGCGAGCAGCGTCTCGAACCGGTCCAGCTGGTCGGCCAGCAGTTCGGCCGACCGCGCGGTCATCGGATCGAAGTCCACGCGCGCGTCATGGATGACATCGGCCGCCATCCGTACGGTCGTCAGCGGCGTCCGCAGCTCGTGCGACACGTCGGACACGAACCGCCGCTGCATCCGCGACAGGTCCTCCAGCTGCTGGATCTTCAACTGAAGGTTCTGCGCCATCTTGTTGAAGGCCTCGCCGAGCCGCGCGATGTCATCCTCACCGGTGACCTTCATGCGCTCCTGTAGGCGCCCGGCAGACAGTCGCTCGGCGATCCCGGCGGCCATCCGCACCGGCGTGACGACCTGGCGCACGACGAGCCAGGCGATGGCCCCCAGGAGTACGACGACGAAGAGCCCGGCCGTGGCAAGGGTCCCCTTGACCAGGCTGAGCGACTTCTCCTCCTGGGTGAGCGGGAAGAGGTAGTACAGCTGGTAGGGGTCGCCGTTCGGGTCGTTGACCTGCTTGCCCACGACCAGCGCCGGCTGGGACTCCTTGCCGTTGCTGTAGATGATGCGGGTGTAGCTCTGGGCCGCCGACGTGTTGTCGTTGACGCGGGCGCGCAGGCCCACGGGCACGCTGGCGGACGGGTCGACGTACCCGGAACCGCGCGGACTGCGACCGCCGCCACTGTCCGCGCCCGCCGGCAGCGTCACGACGTCGAAGGCTCCCTGGCCGCCGCTGGACAGCGACGACACGAGGTCGCTCATCCATGAGATGACGTTCTGTGTGGGGCTGCCGCCCGTCGCGGAACCGTCGTCGGCGGTCCCGCTGGCCGCCTCGTCGGCCCTCTGCTTGGCCACGGCGAAGCCGCCCGTGGCCTGGCTCTGCGAGGCCTTCACCTTGGCGTCCAGCAGGCCGTTGCGCACCTGGCCGATGACGACGAAGCCCAGCAGCAGGACGACGCCCAGCGACATCAGCAGGGTCGTGACGACGACCTTGAGCTGGATGTTGCGCCGCCACAGCCGCATGACCGGCAGCAGTGGCCGGCGCACCCAGCGCATGAACAGGCGGAGGACCGGGCTGCCCTGGACTCCGCCCTGCAGCAGCCCGCCCTCCAGCAGGCGTCCCCAGCGGGAGCCCGCCGCCTTCCGGCCGACAGGCCGCCCCGCGCGGGCCCCGGACCCTCCGGGCGCCGAAGCGGCACTGTCCCTGGACATGTCAGCTCGGTCCCGCCTTGTAACCCACCCCGCGGACGGTCACCACGATCTCCGGCCGCTCCGGGTCCTTCTCGACCTTGGAGCGCAGCCGCTGGACATGCACGTTGACCAGCCTGGTGTCCGCCGCGTGCCGGTAGCCCCAGACCTGCTCCAGGAGCACCTCACGCGTGAACACCTGCCAGGGCTTACGGGCCAGCGCGACCAGCAGGTCGAACTCCAGCGGCGTCAGCGCGATCGACTGCCCGTCCCGCTTCACGGAGTGACCCGCCACATCGATGACCAGATCGCCTATGGCGAGCTGCTCGGGCGCCGGCTCCTCCGACCTCCGCAGCCGCGCCCGGATCCGGGCGACCAGCTCCTTCGGCTTGAACGGCTTCACGATGTAGTCGTCAGCGCCCGACTCCAGGCCCACCACGACATCGACGGTGTCGCTCTTCGCCGTGAGCATCACGATCGGTACCCCGGACTCCGCCCTGATCAGGCGGCACACCTCGATACCGTCCCGTCCGGGCAGCATCAGGTCCAGGAGCACCAGGTCGGGCTTGCTCTCACGGAAAGCGGCCAGCGCCTTGTCGCCATCGGCTACGAAAGACGGCTCAAAACCTTCACCACGCAACACAATGCCGAGCATCTCGGCCAGTGCGGTGTCGTCATCGACGACAAGGACTCGTCCCTTCATAAACGACATCATCCCATTAACTAAATCGTTACCTGTCGTGACCTGTCACACAGCTCTGCCAGCGCCCCCGCCGTCACGGGCGAAACAGCGCCTTCTTCGGTGACGATCGCCGTCACCAGCTCGGGAGGCGTCACGTCGAACGCCGGGTTGTACGCCTGGGTCCCCAGGGGTGCCACCGGAATCCCGCCTCCCGCTCCCGACATCGTCACTTGGGGTGACGTGATCTCCGTCACTTCGAAGCCGGGGCGCTGTTCCACTTCGATCGACGCCCCGTCCGGCGTGTCCGGATCCACCGTCGTCACCGGCGCCACCACGATGAACGGCACATGGTGGTACCGGGCGAGCACGGCGAGCGGATAGCTCCCCACCTTGTTCGCCACCGAACCGTCGGCGGCGATCCGGTCCGCCCCGATCAGTACCGCGTCCACCTCCCCGGCCGCGAACAAAGAGCCCGCCGCGTTGTCCGTGAGCAAGGTGTACGCCATTCCGTTGCGTGCCGCCTCATACGCCGTCAGGCGAGCACCTTGCAGCAACGGACGCGTTTCGTCCACCCACAGCCGCCTCAGCCGCCCGTCCCGATGCGCCGCGAGCGCCACCGCGAAGGCCGTGCCCTCGCCGCCCGACACCAGCGCCCCGGTGTTGCAGTGCGTCAGAATCCGGTGCCCGCCGCCGGGCAGCAGCTCGTCCAGCAGGGCCAGCCCGTGCGCGGCCATCCGCGCGCTGGCCTCGGCGTCCTCCCGGTGCAACCGCCGCGCCGCCGCCAACGCGGCCCCGGCCGCCTGCTCGGCATCACCTCCGTCGGCGAGCGCGGCCCGGTGCGCGGACTGTGCCCTGCGCACGCCGACGGAGAGGTTCACCGCGGTGGGCCGGGCGCCCGCCAGCGCGATCGCGGCCTCGTCCACGTCGAACCCCCGCGCGGCGGCGAGCGCGACGCCGTACGCCCCCGCGATGCCGAGCAGCGGCGCCCCGCGCACCGCCAGCGAGCGGATCGCGTCCACCAGCGCGGAGGCGTCCGTGCACACCAGCTCGACCTCCTCGGCCGGCAGTCTCGTCTGGTCGAGAAGGACCAGCACAGGGCCCTCGGGGGGCTCGTTCCAGCGGATCGCGGGTATCTCGGTCGGCCGGCCGTCCTCGCCGGATTGCGCGTACTGATCAGCCATGCGGTCAGTCTGCCCCGAATCCGGCGGACAATTGAAGGTGTGCAGCCCATACCGCGGCCGGTCACCGCTCGACCACCCCATGGCACGATGGCTGCCAACCTGCCGCCGCGCCCGCGGACGGGCACCGTGAAGGAGCGACGATGAACGACACTCCGGGCTGGGCCTCGCCCGGATCCGCCCCGCCCGACGGGCCCGAGCCCGGCGCCTCCGGTCCCGCCGAGCCGGCGGACGGCCCCGGTCCCGCACAGCCCGCGGACCAGCCGGGCACAAACCCGTCGGCCTCCGGCCCGCAGTGGTCCAAGGAGCAGCCGCCACCCGCCCAGTGGTCCGCGCCCACCGGCGCCCCCGGCCAGGGCCAGGCACCGCCGCCCCCACCGCCGGGCCCGGGCTGGGGCGGCGGCCACCCCGGCGGTCCGGCCGGCCCCGGAGGCCCTGGGGGATACGGCGGCTACGGCGGGCCCGGCGGCAACGGCGCTCCCGGCGGCTGGGGAACCGGCTGGGGCGGCCCCCCGCCCGCGGCCAAGCCCGGTGTCATCCCGCTCCGCCCGCTCGGCGTGGGCGAGATCCTCGACGGCGCCGTCTCCACCATGCGCACCTACTGGCGCACGGTCCTGGGCATCTCGCTCACCGTCGCCGTCGTCATGCAGACCGTCGTCGTCCTCGTCCAGGGCTTCGCCTTCAGCGACCTCACCAGCACCCAGGCCCTCGACGACCCGAACGCCAGCGCCTCCGAAGTGACCCGCGCCATGAGCGAGGCCTTCCTCAGCACCGGCGTCGTCTACCTGGTCGTCCTCATCGGCACCGTCGTCGCCACCGCCCTGCTCACCTCGGTCACCAGCCGCGCCGTGCTCGGCAAACCGGTCACCGCCGGAGAGGCCTGGCGCGACGCCCGCCCCCAGGTGCTCAAGCTGTTCGGCCTGATCTGCCTGCTGATCCTCATGGCCGTCGTCCTGATCGGCGTCCCCACCGTGCCCGGTATCGTCGTGGCCGTCACCGGGTCGCAGGACGCGGGCATCGCGCTCGCCGTCGTCGGTGGCCTCGCCGGCTGCGTCGTCACCCTCTGGCTGGCGATCCGCTTCTCCCTGGCCTCGCCCGCGCTGATGCTGGAGAAGCAGGGCATCGTGAAGTCGATGAGCCGCTCCGCGAAGCTGGTGCGCGGCTCCTGGTGGCGGATCTTCGGCATCCAGCTGCTCGCCCAGATCATCGCGAGCATCCTGTCGTCCATCCTCGTCCTCCCGTTCGCCTTCATCGCCGGGTTGTTCAGCGGCGACGGCCTCGGCGGCCTCGTCAACGGCACCGGCGACCTCGGCTGGACGTTCCTCATCATCAGCGGCCTCGGCTCGGTGATCGGCCGCATGATCGCGTTCCCGATCACGGCGGGGGTCACCGTGCTCCTGTACATCGACCAGCGCATCCGCCGCGAGGCCCTCGACCTCGACCTGGCCCGCGCCGCCGGCGTCCAGGACTACGGCACCGCAGCCGCCGGCCCCACCCCGGGGAGCTGATGCGGTGAGCCTGGCGGGGGGAGTTCTCACAGCGGTACCTACGGCGCTGCCGCGCGCCGTCGAATCGGCCGCGGGGGCACTGCTGCGCGCCCACGGCACAGTCGTACGGTCGTCGGCCCTCTCGGGCGACGAGCCGCCGGTGACGATCCCGCGCGACCCCGCGCGGGAGGCGGCCCGGCGTGAACTGTCCAAGCAGATGTACCACGAGAACGACCCCAGCCTGGTGCAGCGGGCCCTGGACGCCATCTCGCACTGGGTCGACAAACTGTTCAGCAGGGCATCGGAGGCGGCACCCGGCGGCACGCTCGGCCTGGTCGTCGTCATCCTGGCCGTCCTCGCGGTCGGAGCCGCCCTCTGGTGGCGCCTCGGCACCCCGCGCCGCCAACCCGTCTCCGCCGCCGCCCTGTTCGAGGACGGCCCCCGCAGCGCCGCCGAACACCGCTCGGCCGCCGAGGCACACGCCGCCCAAGGACACTGGAACCCCGCCGTACAGGAACGCATGCGTGCCATCGTCCGCGCCCTGGAGGAACGGGCCCTGCTCGACGCCCGCCCCGGCCGCACAGCCGACGAGGCCGTCGCGGAAGCCGGCCGCGCACTCCCGTCCCACACGGACGAACTGCGCGCCGCCGCCGCACACTTCGACGACGTGACGTACGGCGGACGCCGCGCGAGCGAGCAGTCGTACCGGCGCATAGCCGAACTCGACCGCGAGCTGGAGCGCACCAGGCCCGTCCTCGCGAGCAGCGCCCACAGCACGGCCCACCACACCACCCAGGGGGCCGCCGAATGACCGCGGAGGCCACGCTCCCCGCCACCTCGGCCTCGCCGACCGCCCGCCAGGTCTGGACCCGCGCGCGGGGCATCCTCCTCGCCCTCGTGATCCTCCTGGCGGCCGCCGTGGCGATCGCCGCGATCCGCTCCGGCACCCGGCACGGCGACCTCGACCCGCGCTCCGCCGACCCCTACGGCAGCCGCGCCGTCGCCGAACTCCTCGGCGACCGGGGCGTGTCCACGCGCGTGGTCACCACCCTGGCCCAGGCCCGCGCCGCGGCCGGCCCGGACACCACCCTCCTGGTCGCCGTCCCCGACCTGCTGACGAAACGTCAACAGTCCGGCCTGCACTCGGCATTCGCCGACTCCGGCAGCCGTACGGTCCTCGTCGCCCCCGGTCCCGCGTCCCTGCCCCGGCTCGCCCCCGACGTCACCGCGGACCCCGGACCCAGCTTCCCCTCGACGCTCTCCCCCAACTGCCTCCTGCCCGCCGCCCAGCGCGCGGGCGACGCGGAGACCGGCGACTACCGGTACACGACCACCGCGGCCGACGCCGACGAGTGCTACGCCAGCAACGGCGTGCCGACCCTGCTCCGGCTCCCCGACGCGTCCGGGAGTGGCGACACCGTCGTCATCGGCTCGCCCGACATCTTCTTCAACAAGCGACTCGACAAGCAGGGCAACGCCTCGCTCGCCCTCCAACTCCTCGGCTCCCGCCCCCATCTGGTCTGGTACCTCCCCTCACTGTCCGACACCTCGGCCACCGACTCCGGCAGCCAGAGCTTCTTCGACCTGCTCCCCTCGGGCTGGCTCTGGGGCACCCTGCAACTGTTCATCGCAGCAGGCGTAGCCGCCCTGTGGCGGGCACGCCGACTCGGCCCCCTGGTGCCCGAAAAACTCCCCGTGGCGATCCGCGCCTCCGAAACCGTCGAAGGCCGCGCCCGCCTCTACCGCAAGGCCAACGCCCGCGACCGCGCGGCCAACGCCCTGCGCTCCACCACCCGCACTCGCCTCGCCCTCCTCGTAGGCGTCCCCGTCTCCCAGGCGCACGCGCCCGAAGCCCTGCTCCCCGCTCTCTCCGCCCACCTCCACGGCGACGGACAGACCCTGCACGCCCTCCTCTTCGGCCCGCCGCCCAGCGACGACGCGGCCCTCATCGCACTTGCCGACCAACTCGACGCCCTCGAAAGAGAGGTACGCCGTTCATGATGGACCCGACCACTGACAACGCCGGGTACACGGGGAATCCGGACACCGCCCGGGCCTCCCTCGAATCCCTGCGAGCCGAGATCGCCAAAGCCGTGGTCGGCCAGGACCCCGCCGTGACCGGCCTCGTCGTCGCCCTCCTCTGCCGCGGACACGTTCTCCTAGAAGGAGTCCCTGGAGTCGCCAAAACGTTGCTCGTCCGCGCCCTCGCATCCGCGCTCGAACTCGACACCAAGCGCATCCAGTTCACCCCGGACCTGATGCCGAGCGACGTCACCGGCTCCCTGGTCTACGACACGCGCTCCGCCGAGTTCCGCTTCCAGCCCGGCCCGGTCTTCACCAACCTCCTCCTCGCGGACGAGATCAACCGCACCCCTCCGAAGACCCAGTCGTCCCTGCTGGAGGCCATGGAGGAACGCCAGGTCACGGTCGACGGCACCCCGCGCCCGCTCCCCGACCCGTTCCTGGTCGCCGCGACGCAGAACCCCGTCGAGTACGAGGGCACGTACCCCCTCCCCGAGG
>NZ_JBHXME010000118.1:34555-35132 GCF_042721125.1 Streptomyces sp. NPDC058469 | reverse complement strand
CCGGCAACGCGGCCGAACGCGGCGACCGGGTGCCCGCGGCGGGGATCGCCGAGCAGGTGGTCACCGAGAAGACCGGCGGCGGCGCCGTACGCGAAGACGCGATCGGCAGGCATCGGCTCAGCCGATCGCGGAGTCGGACACTGCGGGGGTACGGGACCTCGAACGGCAGCCGAGCATGGCGATATGTCCTCACTCAGGGTGTCCACGCCCTGGTTCGACGAGACCGGCGGTGAGAGTTCCTGGCTCCCGGGGCTACCTACCCCGGTGACAGTGGCGGGACCGCGCCGGATTCGCACCGGCTTCCTCTCCTGCCGCCGTATATGGCTCCGGCAGTCCACCATGCTGTTGGAAGGGCCGTCAACTTGCTGTTGACCTGCGGGGACGGAGTGTGCTGATGCCCACACGCGAGCGGCCGGCACTCCGCGGTGATCTGGGACGCCCAAGGCGCGATCACCGACCTCGGCACCCTGCCGGGACACGTCCAGAGCACGGGTGCGGCGATCGACTCCCGCGGCGTCGTGGTGGGCTCTTCCGACGGAGAGTCGAAATTCGGGCAGCACGCCGTGCGGTGGACGAC
>NZ_JBHXME010000118.1:0-34545 GCF_042721125.1 Streptomyces sp. NPDC058469 | reverse complement strand
ACGCGCGGGGGGCTGGTGGGCACCCCGGGTGGGGGGGGGGGCGGGGTTGCCCCCCCCCCCACCCCACGTTCCGTTCAACTGGCGGCCTGTCAGGCCACGATCAGATAGATCCCGTACGCCACCGCCGCCGCGCAGGCCACGAAGCAGGCGTACGCGCCGGTCAGGGCGAGGGGCGCGGAGTCGCCCTGGGCGGTGGCGCGTTCGCGGCGCGAGAGGCCGACGATGCCGAGGGTGAAGACCGCCACCAGGGCCACGGTGGCCACGAGGCTGACGCCGAAGACGGAGCCGAGGGCTGCCCAGTCGATGTGCATGCTGCTTCTTCCTTGTTACCGGGGGCTGGGTGCTCGGGTCAGACGGTGGCGGCCGGCGGGGTCGCCGGGTCGGACTTCACGACGGGGGCCGGGTTCACGGGAGGCGAGAGGATCGTCGCCGTGAGGCCTTCGGAGAGGGCGACCGACGGGGGCGGCGGGGTCACGGCGGCGATCGCGGTCGTCACCACGCCGGCCGGTTCGTCGATCTCGTTGACGTTCGAGGCGTCGACGACCTGGCGGCGGGAGAGCAGCCAGATGGCGGTGCTGGAGGCGACCAGGAAGACGGCCACCAGCGCGGTGCCCCAGTCGCCGAGGCCTGTCACGGACTCGGCGAGCGCGCCGACCAGCGCGGCGGCCGGCAGCGTCAGGCCCCAGGCGACGAACATCCGGGTCGCGGTCGACCAGCGGACGACACCGCCCTTGCGGCCGAGGCCCGCGCCCATCACGGAACCGGAGACGGCGTGCGTGGTGGAGAGGGAGAAGCCGATGTGCGAGGAGGCCAGGATGACCGCGGCGGCGCTGGTCTGGGCGGCGAAGCCCTGCTGCGGCTGGAGGTCGGTCAGGCCCTTGCCCATGGTGCGGATGATGCGCCAGCCGCCGATGTACGTGCCCATCGCGATGGCCAGACCCGCGGAGAGGATGACCCAGGTGGGCGGGTCCGAGTCGGGGGCGATGGAGCCGCCGGCGACCAGGGCCAGGGTGATGATGCCCATCGTCTTCTGCGCGTCGTTCGTGCCGTGGGCCAGCGAGACCAGTCCGGCGGAGGCGATCTGGCCGACGCGGAAGCCCTTGTCGGCGGCCTTGCCGCCCGCGTTGCGACTCAGGGCGTAGGAGAAGCGGGTGGCGAGCATCGCCGCGATGCCCGCGACGATCGGGGCGGCGATCGCCGGGAGCAGCACCTTGGTGACGAGGACGTCGCCGTGGACCGCGCCGGTGCCCGCCGAGGCGATGGTGGCGCCGATCAGGCCGCCCATGAGGGCGTGTGAGGAACTGGACGGCAGGCCGACGAGCCAGGTCACCAGGTTCCAGAGGATCGCGCCGACCAGGGCGGCGAAAATGACCTCGGGACGGATGCCGCTCTCATCGACGAGACCCTTGGAGATCGTGTTGGCGACCTCCACGGAGAGAAAAGCGCCCACCAGGTTGAGGGTGGCCGACATGGCCACCGCGACCTTGGGCTTGAGCGCACCGGTCGAGATGGTGGTGGCCATCGCGTTGGCGGTGTCGTGGAAACCGTTCGTGAAATCGAACGCGAGTGCGGTGACCACCACAATCGCGAGGATCAGCGAGAAGCTTTCCATTTACCCAGGCAATCGTTCGAAGTCATTGGCGCGTTGACCGTAGGCAATGTGGATGAACGGAAGATGAACTGAGGGGGTATCCGTGGTGTCCGGATTGCCTAGTAACCGCGGGCGAACTTCCGCAGTTGGCTCGCCGTCCCGTTGAAGAGATTCTGGTCACCCGGCAGCCTCCCGCTGTTGTCGTACTGCCAGAAGGTCCAGTACGACCATCCGGCGGGCAGCGAGCCCGCGTCCGCCGAGTCGTGGCGGGCGATCCACAGTGCGTGTGTCGAGGCCAGGGCGCTGTTGTCGCCCGTGCAGGTCTTCCACCACAGGGTGGTCGTGTAGATCACCGGGCGGCGGCCGGTCTCCCGGTTCACCTCGGCGCTGAAGGCCTTGATCCAGTTGACCATCCCGGTCTTGCTCAGGCCGTAGCAGCCGTGCTTCTTGTCGTACGGGTTGTATTCGATGTCCAGCGCGGGCGGCAGCGTCCAGCCGTCCGCCTTCCAGTCGCCGCCGTGCGCCACGAAGTACGCGGCCTGGCTCGCTCCTGACGACCTGTCCGGCAGGGCGAAGTGGTACGCGCCGCGGACGATGCCGGCCTTGCGGGCGCCGTTGTACTGCCGGCCGAAGTAGGGGTTGCGGTAGGTGGTCGACTCGGTCGCCTTGACGTAGACGAACGTGGCGCCCTTCGCCTTCGCGCTCGGCCAGTTGACGTTCTTCTGGTGCGAGGAGACGTCGTGTCCCTTCGCCGCGCTCGCGGCGGCGGCCGGGATCTCGGCGAGCGCGAGCGTGGTCGCGCCGGCGGTGAGCGCGGCGACGGCGGCTGCGACGAGGCGGGCGCGGGGGTGGGTGCGGAGGAGGGTGCGGGTCGGGGACGGTTTGCGATCACGGGCCATGTTTCCCCCGGGGAATGGCGGCGTGCACGACAAATCCCCCAGAGGTTATTGGAAGATCTGTCGATGCCGGTCGGTCTCCAGCCAAGCGACTGGAGTGGGCGGTTCACGCCCATATGTCATCTTTCGGATGCGCGGCTTCCGGCCTAAAGTGCCTTCGCCCGAACGTGCGTTGGGACACCGGCTGACAGGATCGCGGCATGGCTGAGCAACGGCGGGACCAGCGGGACGGGCGGGATGCCCGGGAGAGTGCGGGGACTGTGGGGGACATGCGCGGGAGGAGTGTGCGCGCCGATAAGGCGCACGCCTGGGGCGCGCTCGTCGCGACGGCGCGCCGGACGGTCTCCGACGGACTGGTCGTCGGCACCTCCGGGAACGTCTCGGTACGCGTCGGCGACACCGTCCTGGTCACACCCTCGGGCGTCCCCTACGACCGCCTGGCTCCCGCCGACGCGGTGGGCGTCGACCTCGACGGCCGGCAGGTGCTCGGCACCCTGCTCCCGACGAGCGAACTGCCCATGCATCTCGCCGTCTACCGCAGCACCGACGCCCACGCCGTCGTCCACACCCACGCCGTCCACGCGACGGCCGTCTCGACCCTCGTCCCCGAACTCCCCTCGGTCCACTACATGTCCGGCGCGCTCGGCGGCCCGGTCCGGGTCGCCCCGTATGCGACCTACGGCACCGAGGAGTTGGCCGAGAACATGCTCCGCGCCCTCACGGACCGCTCCGCCTGCCTCCTCCAGAACCACGGCACGATCGCCTACGGCGCCTCCCTGGACCAGGCGTTCGACCGGACGGCCCAGTTGGAGTGGATGTGCCGACTGTGGCTGACGGCGTCGTCGGTGCCGGGTCTGTCACCGACGTTGCTGACGGGGGAACAGGTGGCGGAGGCGGGGGAGCGGTTGCGGGGGTATGGGCAGCGGGGGCGCGCGGCGAGGTGAGGGGGAGAGGGCGGTGGAAGTGAGGGGGAGGGGAGAGCACGGCGAGGGTGAGGGAGCGGGTTTGGACGGCGGAAGCGAGAGGGTGAGGTCGCTGGGGGTGGGGTGGGGGTGATGGTGGTGGCGTGAGGTCGGCGGTGAGGGGGCGAGGTCGGCTGGGGTGAGGGTGGCGGGGGTGAGGGTGGCCGGGGCGATGGATCAGGGGACGCGATGGCGAGGGTGAGCGCGGCGAGGGCCAAGGGGCGCTGTCGGCGGCTCGCTTCCTTCGGGTCCTTCCCCGAGGTGTGCTTCCGGCGAGGACCCTTCCGGCGGTGCCCGAGCTGCCTCGCATCACCCGCATCACCCGCATCACCCGCACGGCGTCGCGTCACCGGCCCGCCTCGCGTCGTCCTCGTGCTCCGCGTCACCGGCCCGCCGCGCATCACCCTTAAGGTCCCGCGCGACCGGCACCGTCCCCTCACCATCACCCGCATCGCCGCTCAAGCAGCGCCCGCCCCACCGGCGCCGTCCCTCCCACCGCCACCGAAACACCCCGCCCCGGCACACCCCCCGCTCAACACCCCACGCTCCCTCCCACTGGCCGGTAACCCGGTCCCCCGGGACACTGGACCCGTGCGCACAGTCAAAGCGACGGCCGCGGCCGTCTCCGTGGCCCTCGCGGCCGGTGCGGCCGGCGTCGCCGTCGGTCGGTACGCCAGTGACGCCGCGCTGAAGGCGTCGCCCGGCCGCCCCCTGCCGACCGAACCCCGGCTCACGGTGCACTCCACCGCCGCCGGACAGATCGTGCTCACCCGGGACCTGGCCTCTCTGCGCCCCGGCACCTACGGCCTCGCCGGCGACGGCTCCCACGCGGTCGTCGGCCCCGTCGTCGACAAGGCGTCGCCCTCCGCCGACGCCGTCGTACGCCGCCTGGAACGCGTCACCCACGGCACCCTGCGCCCCGGCGACAAGGTGTGGCTCACCCCGAACGTCCACATCGGCAACCCGAGCGCCGCCCTCGGCCTGGACCACGCCGACATCGACATCCCCGGCGAACTCGGCTCCCTGCCCGCGTGGTTCGTACCCGGAGCGCGCAGCACCTGGGTGATCGCGGTGCACGGCCTGGCCGCGACCCGCGAACTCTCCCTGAACGCCATGGAGTTCCTGCACCGCAACCGCTTCCCGGTGCTCGCCCTCGCCTACCGCGGCGACCTGGGCGCACCCCGCAACCCCGACGGCCTGGGTCACCTCGGCGAGACCGAGTGGCGCGACCTGGACGCGGCGATTCGCTACGCCGTGCGGTACGGCGCCGAGCACGTCGTCCTGTACGGCTGGTCCACCGGCGCCACCATGGCCCTGCGCGCCGCCGCCCACTCCGCGATGCGCGACCGCGTCTCCGGCCTGGTGCTGGACTCGCCGGTGCTGGACTGGGAGACGACGCTGCGCGCCCTCGCCACCGCCCGGCACACGCCGGGCGCGCTGCTGCCGCTGGCGGTCCGTGCCGCGCAGGGCCGCACCGGTCTGCACGGCGACCGCATCGCCGAGGCCGCCGACCCGACCCGGCTCCGGGTCCCGACCCTGATCTTCCACGGCCCGGACGACACGGTGGCCCCCTGGGCCCTCTCCCGCCGCTTCGCCGCGCACCGTCCCGACCTGATCACCCTCCAGCCGGTCGCCCACGCCCCGCACAGCGCGATGTGGAACGCCGACCCGGCCGGATACGAGGAGATCCTGCGCCGCTTCCTGACGCCGCTGATGTGATCCGCGCACCGCTGACGTGATCCACCGCCCCGTACCGGGCGCCCCCCTTCACCACCCCGGACTCCCACCCTCACCACACCCCGCCGACCTTCCGTTTAGCCCTGTACCACTGGCCTGATCCCGGTCCCCAGCAGCCCGCGGGACCCCGTACCCTGGCCCTCCCCGTCGCCCGCCGTGACATTCCGTTTGGGTTTTCCGACCGTCAACCGGAAGACTGCACCCGTGACGTCCCGTATCCCGCGCGACTCCAGGCTTCGACTCGTCCGCCCGCGACCCCTGGCCGCCGCCCCCCGAGCGATGAACCAGCGGCGCTCGCGCCGCCCCGCACCCCGCCCTCCGGAGGGCACACCGGCCCCCGCGGAACTGGCCAGAATGGCACGCTCCGGCCTGGCCGGAGCCGCCCGCGTCGCCCACTGGGCCGACGCCGCACTACGCCCCGGCCGTGACAGCGCGAGCCCCGACGGCAAGGGCACCCTCTCCGATTCGACCGCCGAACTCGCGGCCGAGGATCTCGGCCTGACCCCGGCTCAGGTCCGCGCCGACTGGGACACCGCCCGCCTCGCCGGCCTCGTCGAGGTGCACGGCGACAGCGCCCGCCCCGGCTGGCGGCTGCGCGCCTGGGACCGCGACGACAGCGCCGTACTGCGCGGCTGGGTCGCCCTCTTCGACGCCTGGTCGCTCGCCCACCCGGAACCCCGGGAGCACGAGCCCTCAGCCGTCGCCGAGGTCGTCTCGGCCATGCCTCAGGTGCTCTCCTTCCTCCAGCTGTCCGCCGGCCCCGTCCCCGTCGAACAGCTCCTCGACCTCCTCGGCCAACGGGTCACCGAGCTGCGCACCGAGCGCTGCGAGATCCCCTACGGCCCCCAGCCCGAACCCGTCCAGCAGCCACCGGCCGCCGACACACCCCTCGACGCCCCTCTCGACCCCCTCCTCGACTGGGCCCTGCACGCCCTCGCCTCCGTCGGTGCCCTCACCTACGGCGACGCCCAGGCCACCCTCACCCCGCTCGGCAGCTGGGCGGTCTGGGTCAAGCTGGAGCAGATCTGCGTGGCCGCGCAGAGCCCCGCCGGAAACATCGAGCAGTCCGCCGAGGACATGCTCCGCGGCTGCTCCCAGCTCCGCCCGAACGCCGCCCGCGCCGAATACCGCGCCTGGCTCGCCGCCCGCACCGTGGGCACCGCGGTCGGCCGGCTGATCGACGCCGCCCGCGGCGAGGACGCACTGCTGCGCGGCCTCGCCTTCGAGGCGCTGCGCGTCGTCGGCGCCCCGGCCGAGCCCGACGTCCGCGCCGTCGCCGACGAGGCCACGCTGCGGCCGTACGCCCTGCTGTGGCTCGCCGAGCACGACGGGATCGACCCGGAGGACGCCTACGAGGTCCTCACCCGTGCCGAGGCCACCTGGCTGTGGGTCGACACCGCGGCCGCCGTCGCCGACCACGGGGAGGCTCCGCTGCTGGTGCGGCACCTGGAGTCAGCCATCCAGCCGACCGTCCCGATGCTCCTCGACGAGGTGCGCGCCGTCGGCCATCCCCGCACCGTGCAGGTCCTCGTCGCGCTCGCCGCCGCCCACCCCGACCCGGCACTCGCCAAGGCCGTACGCCGGGCGGCCTTCCAGGTGCACACGGGGGGAAGCTAGGCGGAGTCAGGTCCCTATTTCCGGAGCGTACGTACCGAAGCTCCAGATGTTGCCCTCGGCGTCCCGGGCCATGTAGTCCCGCGATCCGTAGTCCTGGTCCGTCGGGGGCATCAGGATCTCCGCGCCGTGCTCCACGGCCCGCCGGTGATGGGCGTCTACATCGTCCACGACGATGTACACCCCGGCGGGACCCGCGCTCTTCATCGCCTCGTCGAAACGGCCGCCGCGGCCCTTGGAACCGAGCATCACCGCCCCGTTGCCCTGCACCAGCTCGGCGTGCGTCACCGAGCCGTCCTCGCCCTCGTACACCGCCAGCTCGGTGAAGCCGAAGGCCTCCGTGAGCTGCCGGATCGCCGCCTTCGCGTCCGCGTACAGCAGGGACGGGTAGATGCTCGGACGACCGCTGTTCTCGCCTGCCATGCCGATCACTTCCTTGTGCGTCTGGTGTTGTCAGCTGTTGTCGGGTTCCTTGGCGTTTCCGCTGCTTCGATCGCTTTCGACGAGTCTTGCACCCGCCACTGACAACGCCCCCGCGAACCGGGTACCGCGACCGACGACCGCCGTCAGCGGAAGGTGTTGCACTGCGCCATGTCCCCGGTCCGGTAGCCCTGGTAGAACCACTGCTGCCGCTGCGCCGCCGACCCGTGCGTCCAGCTCTCCGGCGTCACCCGGCCCTGGAACCGCTCCTGGATCCGGTCGTCGCCCACGGCCGCCGCCGCGTCCAGCCCGTCCTTGATGTCGGCGTCCGTGAGGCTGGTGATCAACGGCCGCCCGGTCGACTCGTCCTTCGTGGTGGTCGCGTGATGCGCCCACACACCCGCGTAGCAGTCCGCCTGCAGTTCCACCTTCACCGCGTTGCTGTTCGCGCCGGTCCGCCCGTCCTGCGACCTGCCGAGCGTGCCCATCAGGTCCTGCACGTGATGCCCGTACTCGTGCGCCACCACATACGCCTGCGCGAACGGCCCGCCACTGGAGCCGAACTTCGTCCGCAGCTCGTCGAAGAACCCCAGGTCCAGATAGACCTTCCGGTCACCGGGACAGTAGAACGGCCCCACCGCCGAGGTCGCCGTCCCGCACGCGGTGGCGACCTGCCCGCTGAAGAAGACCGTCGGCGACCGCGTGTACGTACCGCTGCGCCGCCCGAACTCCTGCGTCCAGAAGTCCTGCACGCTGTTGACCACCGCCACGATGCGGCAGTCCTCCTTGGTGTTCGCGTCCTGCCCGGTACGGCAGGTCGACTGCACCTGGGCCAGCGAGGACGCGGTGGCCGCCGGGGACTCGCTGCCCGACGACAACCCCAGGTTGTCCGGACCGACACCGAAGAAGAGCCCGAGCAGCAGCGCGATCAGCCCCGCGAGACCACCGCCCACGGTCGCCCGGCCACCGGGAATCCGGCTGCCGCGCACGTCCTGCACCTCGGAGGTGTCCAGATTCGCGTCGTCGTCGAACTGCATGGCGTCATCCTCGCCCGCAGCTCCCGGCGGGGCGCCGGACGAGGGGCCGAACGGGGGACGGCCCCCGGCCCCGCCCACCGAGCCTGCACGCACGCGCGTGCCGTACGTCACGGTGCGGCGCCGCTCGTCTCCCGGCACCGGCCCGGACCGCCCAGCTCATCGCCGTGGACGGCCTGTACCGGACCACCCCGCACCGCCCGTCCCGCGGCAGGACCCGCCGCACACAGGAAAAGCGCTTGCACGACCCCGTTAGACTTGGCCCATGGCCATTCTCCTCGCGCATTAGACGGCGGGAACGTCATCAGCCGCCCCTTCCGCCTACGACCCCGCTCTGGAGTCTGACCGTGATCTCCGCCTCCGGTATCGAGCTGCGCGCCGGTGCCCGCGTCCTCATCGAGTCCGCCACCTTCCGTGTCGCCAAGGGCGACCGCATCGGTCTGGTCGGTCGCAACGGCGCCGGCAAGACCACCCTGACCAAGGTCCTGGCCGGGGAGGGCCAGCCCGCCGGCGGCACCGTCACCCGCTCCGGCGAGGTCGGCTACCTCCCCCAGGACCCCCGCACCGGCGACCTGGACGTGCTCGCCAGCGACCGCGTCCTCTCCGCGCGCGGCCTGGACACCCTGATCCGCAAGATGCGCGAGAACGAGCAGCGCATCGCCAACGGCAGCGGCGCCACCCGCGAGAAGGCCATGCGGCAGTACGAGCGCCAGGAGACGGAGTTCCTCACCAAGGGCGGCTACTCCGCCGAGGCCGAGGCCGCCACCATCGCCGCCGCGCTGAACCTGCCCGACCGGGTTCTCGGCCAGCCGCTCCATACGCTCTCCGGCGGTCAGCGCCGCCGTATCGAGCTGGCCCGCATCCTGTTCTCCGACGCGGACACGCTGCTCCTCGACGAGCCCACGAACCACCTCGACGCCGACTCGATCGTCTGGCTGCGCGACTACCTGAAGACGTATCGCGGCGGCTTCATCGTGATCTCCCACGACACCGACCTCGTCGAGACGGTCGTCAACAAGGTGTTCTATCTGGACGCCAACCGCGCCCAGATCGACTACTACAACATGGGCTGGAAGCTCTACCAGCAGCAGCGCGAGGCCGACGAGAAGCGCCGCAAGCGCGAGCGGCAGAACGCCGAGAAGAAGGCCGCCGCCCTGCACTCGCAGGCCGACAAGATGCGTGCCAAGGCCACCAAGACGGTCGCCGCGCAGAACATGGCCAAGCGCGCCGACCGGCTGCTCGCCGGGCTCGACGCGGTGCGCGTCTCCGACAAGGTCGCCAAGCTGCGTTTCCCGGAGCCCTCGCCCTGCGGCAAGACCCCGCTCATGGCGGAGGGCCTGTCGAAGTCGTACGGCTCCCTGGAGATCTTCACCGACGTCGACCTGGCCATCGACAAGGGTTCGCGCGTCGTGATCCTCGGCCTGAACGGCGCCGGCAAGACGACCCTGCTGAAGCTCCTCGGCGGCGCCGAGAAGCCGGACACCGGCGAGGTCATCGAAGGCCACGGCCTGAAGCTCGGCTACTACGCGCAGGAGCACGAGACCCTCGACCCGGAGCGCACGGTCCTGGAGAACATGCGCTCCGCCGCCCCCGACCTGGACCTGGTCGAGGTCCGCAAGACGCTCGGCTCGTTCCTGTTCTCCGGTGACGACGTCGACAAGCCCGCCAGCGTCCTGTCCGGCGGCGAGAAGACCCGCCTCGCGCTCGCCACCCTGGTGGTGTCGTCCGCGAACGTCCTCCTCCTGGACGAGCCGACGAACAACCTGGACCCCGCCAGCCGCGAGGAGATCCTCGGCGCGCTGCGCACCTACAAGGGCGCCGTCGTCCTCGTCACCCACGACGAGGGCGCCGTAGAAGCTCTCCAGCCCGAGCGCATCATCCTGCTGCCGGACGGCGTCGAGGATCTGTGGGGCGCGGACTACGCGGATCTCGTCTCGCTCGCCTGACGGTCGGTGCCGCTCGACCGAATGCTTGATCCACGGCGTATGGATCATTCGGCCCACCGGTGATCCACCATCTGTGTGAGATCTCCTCGTACCGAGGTGTGTCCTACATCGATTTCCCGGCCGAGCCCTTTATCGACAAGGGCTCGGCCGTCCTGCGTCTCTGACCAGGTACTTCACGGAACAACTCGTTCGGCCGTACGGACACGACCCTCAGGAATTCCACATTCCACTTGTGGGGACGCACTCCTGTCGTCAAAACCTTGTCTTACGGACCTTGCCGAATGGGTGGCCATGAACGCTTGGAGGGGTGATCATGAGGAGACCAAGAGCGCACTTCCCATGAGGAGGCACGGGTGGCCGAGACTCTGAAGAAGGGCAGCCGGGTAACCGGCGCCGCGCGCGACAAGCTCGCGGCAGACCTGAAGAAGAAGTACGACTCCGGTGCGAGCATCCGAGCGCTGGCCGAGGAGACCGGCCGCTCGTATGGCTTCGTCCACCGGATGCTCAGTGAGTCGGGCGTCACGCTTCGTGGGCGTGGCGGGGCGACACGGGGCAAGAAGGCTTCGGCCTGACCCCGGGTGGCTCATCGGCTTCGATGGTGGCCACCCGGTCGGACGACTGACCGGCCGGGTGGTTACTGTGCAGTCACTTAGCTCTGCTCTGCTGACCGCACACATCGGAGGCGCCCCATGGCTTCGCCCGACCAGGACGACAAGGACCTCGGTCCCGTACTCGACAAGGACGGCGTACGGCTCACCGTCGACGACGCGATCGCCACGGTGACGCTGACCAACCCGGCCAAGCGCAACGCTCAAAGTCCTGCTCTCTGGCGGGCGTTGGCGGAGGCCGGGCGGTTGCTGCCGGGCACCGTCCGTGTCGTGGTGCTGCGTGCCGAGGGCAAGTCCTTCTCGGCCGGACTCGACCGGCAGGCGTTCACGCCCGAGGGCTTCGACGGCGAACCGTCGTTCATCGACCTCGCGCACCACAGTGACGCCGTGCTGGACGGGACCATCGCCGAGTACCAGGCGGGCTTCACCTGGTGGCGGCGCAGCGACATCGTGTCCATCGCCGCCGTACAGGGGCATGCCATCGGGGCCGGATTCCAACTCGCCCTCGCCTGTGACCTGCGCGTCGTCGCCGACGATGTGCAGTTCGCCATGCGCGAGACCAGCCTCGGACTGGTGCCCGACCTGACCGGCACACATCCGCTCGTGGGTCTCGTCGGCTACGCCCGCGCGCTGGAGATCTGCGCGACCGGGCGCTCCGTCCTGGCCGAGGAAGCCGTCAGCACCGGCCTCGCGAACATCGCCGTACCCGCCGACCAGGTCGAGGACGCCGTACGCGACCTGGCGACCGCGCTGCTGTCCGCACCGCGCGACGCCGTCATCGAGACCAAGGCGCTGCTCCAGGGCGTCCAGGGCCGTGCGTACGACGACCAGCGCGCCGCCGAGCGCGCCGCCCAGGCACGACGACTGCGCGACCTGGCCGGCGTCGGCGAATAGGCGTCCAACAGGAGTCCGCCGATCCAGGTTCGGTTGATCCAGGTTCAGCCGAACCTGGTGATCAGCACCGCCACGGTCGGATGACCGGGCAGCGCCTCGCCGACCCTCGCGCGGACCTCCCGGGCCACATCCAGGGCCCGGTGGTCCGCGCGCACCGCGAGTTCCACGCGCGCGTGGAGGCGCGGCAGCGCTCCCTCGCCCGCGACCTCCTCGATGTGCACCGCCCGCCCCAGCCCGCCCAGCGCACCGGTCAGCCGGGCCACACCCGGGACGGCGAGCGCGGTCGCGGCGACCAGGGACTCGCCGTCGCCGTCAATGTCGTCCACACCGTCAATGTCATCAACATGGTCAATGTCGGCGGCGGAGGCGTGATCCGCAGCGTCCGCACGGTCGGCATCGTCCATGCCATCCATGTCGTCCATATGGTCCAGCAGGACCGTCACCTGTAGATCAACCTCAACCACCACCAGACCGAGCCGCTCCGCCGCGGCCGTCGCCAGGGCCGTACGCAGCCGCGACGCCATGGCCGGCAGGGGCTCGGTCGCCACGGCGGCGAAGTCGGCCGTGATCCGCAGCGGACCGGGCGGCAGCGCACCCGGCGGAGGCGGTACGGCGGGCTCGTGCGCGTCCTCCGGATCGGCGAGCGCGATCCGCAGCGCGCCCAGCCGCACGCCCCGTACGGTCTGCGCCGCGCCCTGCAGCAAGGCCTCGGCCGCCCGTTCCGCGATCCACGCGCCGTCGCGCCGATCACCCAGGGGCAGCAGCCTGCCGAGCCGCAGTTGATGCCGTACCGCTCGCGTCCACGCGTCCGCCGTCATTCCCCCAGCCTGCCGCATGTCCAGCGCGAGACCGAGCAACCGCAACTACCGTGGTTGAAGGACGACGACCGAAAGGGATGTACGGCGATGACCGACATGACGGAGCGGAACCGGACGCAGGACCCCGACGGTGAGCGGGAGCCCGTACAGACCCGCAAACCCCCCACCAAACGCGGCGGCGGCGACCCCGCGTCCCGGGGGCGGACCACCATCGCCGACGGCGTCGTGGAGAAGATCGCCGGGCTGGCCGCCCGGGACGTCCTCGGCGTCCATGCCATGGGAAGCGGGCTGTCCCGCACCTTCGGGGCCGTGCGCGACCGGGTGCCCGGCGGTACGAAGTCGGTGTCCAGGGGCGTGAAGGCCGAGGTCGGCGAGGTGCAGACCGCGCTCGACCTGGAGATCGTCGTCGACTACGGCGTGTCGATCGCGGACGTGGCCCGGGCCGTACGGGAGAACGTCATCGCGGCGGTGGAGCGGATGACCGGCCTCGAAGTCGTCGAGGTCAACATCGCGGTGAGCGACGTGAAACTGCCGGACGAAGAGGACGACGAACCGGAGCCCCGACTCCAGTGACCGAGCCGGCGAACGAGCCCATGAGCGGGCCGACGAACGAGTTGAGGAGCGCAGGATGAGCAGGGCCGTGGTCGGCATGATCGCCGGAATGGCACTGGGCTTCGCCGGATACTTCGGCGGGTTCGGGGCCTTCCTGCTGGTGGCGGCCCTGGGCGCCATCGGGTTCGTCGTCGGCCGGTTCCTGGAGGGGGACCTGGAACTCGGCGACTTCTTCCGCTCGCGCGACGACCGGCGGCGATGACGCCCGTGAGCGGCGGGGACCGCGCGGTCGACGAGCGCGGCAGACCCTCCGCGGTCGTCGCGCCCGGCGAGCGGGGCGCCACCCGGATCGCCGACCGGGTCGTGGCGAAGATCGCCGCGCAGGCCGCGCGCGAGGCGCTCGGACCGCTGCCCCCGGAGGCCGCGACGCCGCATGCCACCGTCGTCGTACACCACGGAACCGTACGCGTGCGCGTGCACCTCGAACTCGACTATCCCTGCGACATCGGCGACCGCTGTTTTCAGGTGCGTCGACAAGTGGTTCAGCGGGTACGCGCGTTGGTGGGCATGGAAGTGCCCGAGGTCGCCGTCCACGTGGAACGGCTCCATCCGGCACAGGCGCACCGCGCGGCACAGGGGAGGACGCGATGAGCGAGCCCCAGGGCTCCGAAGGCACGACCCAACGACTACCGGTCATCGAGAAGGAGACCGATCCGGGACACGGCGGGCACACCGCCGCCTCGGACTACGATCCCGTTCCCGTCGTCCATGACGGGGACGGCAAGGGCGGCCGCTTCTGGTCGGCACGCCGCGTCCCCGCGGGCATCGTCGCCGTCCTGCTGCTCGTCGGCGCCGGCGCCCTGCTCTACGACGTCACCGCCGTGCGCGCGGAACGGCCCGCCGCGCACTGGCGCCGGGAACTGGCCCGGCAGCTCGCCCAACGGCCCCTGGACGACACCTGGGTGCTCGTCGGCGCCGGCATCGCCGCCGCCCTCGGCCTCTGGCTGATCGTGCTCGCGGTCACGCCCGGCCTGCGCCAGGTGCTGCCGATGCGCCGCACCCACGCCGACGTCCGGGCCGGCCTGCAACGCGCCGCCGCCGCGATGGTGCTGCGCGACCGCGCCATGGAGGTCTCGGGCGTGCAGTCGGTACGCGTGCGCACGAGCCGGACCAAGGCCGACGTCCGCGCGGTGTCGCATTTCCGTGAACTCGACGACGTACGGGCCGACTTGGACGCCGTGCTCGGCGACGCGATCACCGGGCTCGGGCTGGCCCGGCCGCCCGCGCTGTCGGTGCGCGTCGGCCGTTCCGGACGGAAGGGGTGAGGCCGGTGCTCAGGGTCGTCAACCGCGTGGTGATCGGTGTCGTAGGCCTCGTACTGCTCGTGCTCGGCGGCTCCGTGCTGGCCGTCGGCCTCGGCGTGAAGCCGCCCTCCTGGTGGATCTACGACGGGCGTCACGACGTCCTGCTGAGCGACGCCCGGCGGACCCGCTGGCGGGGCGACGGCTGGTGGTGGCCGACGGTCCTCGCCGCGCTCGCCGTCCTCGTCCTGCTCGCCCTGTGGTGGCTCGTCGCGGTGCTACGGCGGCGCCGGCTCACCGAGGTCGCCGTCAGCACCGGCGACGGTGAGGGCGCGCTGCTGCGGGGCCGGGCCCTGGAGGGTGTCCTCGCCACCGACGCGGGCGCGCTGGAAGGCGTGGCCCACGCGCACGTGCGGCTCGCCGGCAGCCGCACGGCACCCGAGGTCCGCGTCCAGCTCCAACTGGAACCCCACGTGGACCCCGGAGTGGCCCTCGACCACCTGACGGCCAACGCCCTCACCCACGCCCGCGATTCGGCGGGCCTGGAGGCGTTGCCGACAGAGGTCCGCTTGACGGGCGTCAAGCACCGTGCGGAGCGGGTGAGTTGACGGTTCGTCAGAACCCGTGCCGCATCCCGCCGTCGACAGGCACCATGATCCCCGTCAGATAAGAAGCGGCCGGCGACAGCAGGAACGCGGCGACGCGTCCGAACTCCTCCGCCGCCCCGTACCGCCGTAGCGGAATCCGCGACTCGTTGGCCGCGCGTGTGGCCTCCGGGTCCGCGGACAAACCGTCCAGCTCGCGCACGCGATCCGTGTCGATGCGGGCCGGCAGCAGCCCCACGACACGGATGCCGCGCGGTCCCAGCTCGTCCGCGAGGGACTTGGCGAAACCGGCCAGACCGGGCCGCAGCGCGTTCGAGATCGTCAGCCCGGGGATCGGCTCGTGCACCGACCCGGAGAGTACGAACCCGATGACACCGCCCGCCTGCAACTCCTCGGCCGCCGCGCGGGCGAGCCGCACCGCGCCCAGAAACACCGACTCGAACGACGCCTGCCACTGCTCGTCGGTGCTGTCGGCGACGAACCCGGGCGGCGGTCCGCCGACGCTCACGAGGATGCCGTCGAAGCCCCCGAAGTGCTCGCGCGCGGCGGCGATCAGCCGGGCCGGCGCCTCCGCGTCGGCGTTGTCGACGGCCACCCCGACCGCGTTGGGCCCCAGTTCGGCCGCCGCGTCGGCGGCCCGCTTCTCGTCCCGCCCGGTGACGACCACCTTCGCGCCGTCGGCCACCAGTTCGCGCGCGGCGGCGTTGCCCAGCCCGCGGGTGGCCCCGGTGACGACGTACACCCGGTCCTTCAGTCCAAGATCCATGGCACCTATCCTGCCTCCTCGTCCCCGAACAGGGCGAGGGCGGTGTTCACCAGGCCGATGTGGCTGAACGCCTGCGGGAAGTTGCCCAGCTGACGGCCTGCCACGGGGTCGTACTCCTCCGCGAGCAGCCCCACGTCGTTCGCGAGGCCCACCAGCCGCTCGAACAGCACCCGGGCCTCCTTCCTGCGGCCCGTCATCTGCAGCGCGTCCACGAGCCAGAAGGAGCACGCGAGGAAGGCGCCCTCGTCGCCGGGCAGCCCGTCCACGGGGGTGTCGGCGGCGGTGTCGTAGCGGCGTACGAAGCCGTCGTGGCCCAGGGCCTCGCGGACCGCGTCGACCGTGCCGACGACCCGCGGATCGTCCGGCGGCAGGAAGCCGAAGCGCGGGATGAGCAGCAGGGCGGCGTCGAGTTCCTGCGAGCCGTAGTACTGCGTGAACGTGTTGCGCACCGGGTCGAAGCCGTTCTCGCACACGTCCCGGTGCACCTCGTCCCGCAGCTCGCGCCAGCCCGCCAGGTCCCCGGACAGGTCGGAGTACTCCTCCAGGGTGCGGACGGCCCGGTCGGCGGCCACCCACACCATGACCTTGGAGTGCACGAAGTGCCGGCGCCCGCCGCGCACCTCCCACAGGCCCTCGTCCGGCTGCCGCCACTGCTCGCGCAGCCACTCCAGGAGGACGCCCTGGAGGGACCACATGTGCGGCTTGGGCGACAGGCCCGCGCGCCGGGCCAGCCACAGGGAGTCCATGACCTCGCCGTACACGTCGAGTTGGAGCTGGTTGACGGCGTCGTTGCCGATCCGGACGGGCGCCGAACCGGCGAAGCCGGAGAGGTGCGGCAGTTCAAACTCGGGGAGCCGTCGCTCGCCCGCCACGCCGTACATGATCTGCAGGTCCGCCGGGTCGCCCGCGACCGCGCGCAGCAGCCAGTCGCGCCAGGCCTCGGCCTCCTTGTGATAGCCCGCCGAGAGGAGCGCGCCGAGGGTGAGGGTGGAGTCGCGCAGCCAGCAGTAGCGGTAGTCCCAGTTGCGGACGCCGCCCATCTCCTCGGGCAGCGAGGTGGTGGCCGCGGCGACGATGCCACCGGTCGGCCGGTAGGTGAGGGCCTTGAGGGTGATCAGGGACCGTACGACCGCGTCCCGGTAGGGGCCGTCGTAGCGGCAGCGGGCCGCCCAGTGCTTCCAGTCCCTGACGCTGGTGCGCAGCGACTTGTACGGGTCGACGAGCGGAGGGCGGGGCTCGTGCGAGGGGTGCCAGGTGAGGACGAAGGCGACCTTCTCGCCGGCCTCGACCGTGAACTCCGAGAGCGTGCTGAAGTCCTCGCCCCAGGTGCGCACCTCCGGCTCGCTGCGCAGCCACACCGAGTCGGGGCCCGCGACCGCCACGCGATGCCCGTCGGACCGGCGCATCCACGGCACGACCGCGCCGTAGTCGAAGCGCAGGCGGAGCCTGCTGTGGACGGTGACCTTGCCGCTGATGCCCTCCACGATGCGTACGACGTCGGGGGCGCGGTGGCGCTGGGGCATCAGGTCGGTGACGCGGATCGTGCCCTCGTCGGTCTCCCACTCCGTGTCCAGGACCAGGGTGTCGGGGCGGTAGGCGCGGCGGGTGCAGCGGTCGGCGCCCTTGGGGGCGATGCGCCAGTGGCCGTTGTCCTCGTCGCCGAGCAGTCTGGCGAAGCAGGCGGCCGAGTCGAAGCGTGGCAGGCACAGCCAGTCGACCGAGCCGTCCATGCCGACCAGGGCCGCGGTCTGTTCGTCGCCGATGAGGGCGTAGTCCTCGATACGTGGGTGCACGGGGTGCGGGTTCCCTCCCTACCGGCGGGGCAATCAAGGTTCGGGGCCGGGCGGGTGAAGTGCGGGCTGTCTCACACGGTCGCGGGCTCGGCCTCCGCCGTCTCTACTTCCTTGGCCGCCGCCTCCCGGCGGTCGCGGGCCTCGCGGCGCGCCAGGACGACGTAGCCGACCGGGACGGCCGCGGCGAACAGCCACCACTGGATCATGTACGCGTAGTTCAGCGGGGCGTCTTCCTGGCCCGGGTCGGAGATCTGCTGCGGCGTGTCGCCCTTCGCCTCGGGCGCGGTCTGCTCGACATAGCCGCCGAGTACCTGGGCGTTGAGCCGCTTCGCCTGTTCCTCGCTGTTGATCAACATGATCTGCCGGTCGGGCAGGCCCTTGATGTCCTTGATGCCGCTCGCCGCGGTCGTCTCGTCGGCCATCAGACGCCCCGTGACGGTCGTCCTGCCGCTCGGCGGCGCGGGGATCTTCGGGAACGCGGTCTGCGCGCCGTTCGCCGGGATCCAGCCGCGGTTGACCAGCACCACCTTGCCGTCCGTCAGCACGAACGGGGTGAGCACATGGAAGCCGACCTCGTCGTCGTCATTGGTACGACGCCGGACGACGACTTCCTTGGAGGTCTCGAAGGTGCCCGTCGCGGTGACGGTGCGGTATCTCTCGGTACGGGACACCGCGTGCCCCGGGGTGCTGATCCGCTCCACGGGCACCGGCTCGGCGTGCAGCGCGTTCGTCACCAACTGGTTCCGGGCGCTGCGCATCTCGTAGCGGTGCATCTGCCAGATGCCCAGCCTGATCATCGTGGGGATCAGGAGAAGGGTGATCAACGCGAGGATCACCCACTGCCGGGACATCAGGAAGCGGTACACCCCACGACCGTACAACTCGGTCGTGGGGTGCATTCAGGCGGGTACCGGAAGGGATGTCGGACACGGCTTCCGGATGGCCGGTGGCTCACACCTTGTCGACGATCCCCACCTGCCCCTCCGCCCGCGCGCAGTGGCCGCCGCAGAACCAGTGGCCCTCGACCTCCACGCCCTGGCCGATGATCTGCACCCGGCAGTGCTCGCAGATGGGGGCCATGCGGTGGATCGCGCAGGAGAAGCAGTCGAAGACGTGCACCGCGCCCTGCGCGTGCACCTCGAAACTCATGCCGTAGTCATTGCCGCACACTTCACATCTCGCCATGCGCCACAGGGTGAGCCGTCCACCCGGCACGGGCGAGCGCGCGCGGGGCGAGTCGTACGACAATCACCCGTCCGTACGGTCACCAGGGCGCCGTCAGTCCGCCGCCTCGACATCCCGCAGCAGCTGTCCGAACGCCGCCTCGTCCACCACAGGGGTGCCGAACTGCCGCGCCTTGACCACCTTCGAGGTGCCCGAGTCCGGGTCGTTCGTGACGAGCAGGCTGGTCAGCCGGGACAGGCTCGTCGCGACATGCAGGCCCGCCTCCACGGCCCGGTCCTCCAGCAGCTCGCGCTCGATGGACGTGTCCCCGGAGAACGCGATCCGCATCCCCTGCTTGAGCGGCCTGCCGTCCTCGAAGCGTCCCGGGTTGGGGTAGGGGCACGCGGGCCGCTTGCGCGCGGGACGCCAACTCCCCGCCCCGAAGCCGCCGTAGCCCCCGGCCTGCTGCCCGATCCGGGGCGCGGGCCGGTCCGTCCACTCGGTCAGCGGCCGGCACTCGTGCAGCGGCAGCCGTACGCCGCCCTGGGCCGCCGCGCGCAGGCTCGGCCGGAACGCCTCGGCGAGCACGCGCGCGTCGTCCAGCGCGTGGTGCGCGCGCTGCTGGACGACACCGAAGTGCGCGGCCAGGGACTCCAGTTTGTGGTTGGGCAGCGGCAGACTCAGCTCCTTCGACAGGGCGATGGTGCACAGCCGCTGACGGACCGGGGGGTCGATCTGCACGCGCGCGTACTCCCGCGCGATCATCTGCCAGTCGAAGACCGCGTTGTGCGCGACCAGGACCCGGCCCTCCAGGCGGGTCGCGAACTCCTCGGCGATGTCCTTGAAGAGGGGCGCGCCCTCCAGGACGTCAGTCGTCAGACCGTGGATCCACACGGGGCCGGGATCGCGCTGCGGGTTGACCATCGTGTACCAGTGGTCCTCGACCTCGCCGAGCGCGTCCAGACGGTAGACGGCCGCGGAGATTATCCGGTCGTCCCGGGCCAGGCCGGTGGTCTCCACGTCAACTACCGCGTACCCCTGGGGATACGCGGCCGGCCACGGAGTGGCGGCGGACACTGCGGGCGAGTGGTCTTCGAGCATGGTCACTGAGGATACGGGCCACCACTGACAGTCCTGTCCCTCAGGTGGCCTGCCCCGCCCGCCCGTTCGGGTCCGCCGAATGCGCGTGCGCGTGGCTATGGACCTTTTGCCCGCCCGGTGCAAGCGTGCTGCCCGCCTGACGGATGACGGCCTACGAAGGGCGGTACGGCGTATGGCACGCGTACGGTACGGCGCACGGACCGAGGCGGAGATCGCCGCCGCACGCACAGCGAGCTCCCAGCTCCCCGACATCTGGTCCACCGGTGTGGTGGCCGTCTGGGAGAGCGACCCGGACGCGGTCGCGGCGGTCCTCCCGCCGCCCCTCAAGCCCACCGGGCGGCCCCTGGTCCGGGTGAACATCAGCAAGGTCGAGCTGACCGGATACCCCCTGGGCGCGGGCTCGTTCGCGGTCGCCGCCGCGCACGACGGCGTCGAGGGCTGGTACCCCCTGGTGATGCCGATGACCCACGAACGGGCCCTCACCGGCGGCCGTGAGGTCTTCGGGGAGCCCAAGAAACTCGGCGAGGTGACCGTCGAGCGCGTGGGCCTCGTCGTGCACGCGTCCCTCGCCCGGCACGGCATCGCCTTCGTCGAGGTCCGCGGCGCGATCAGCGAGGAACTGCCCCTCCCCGGGCCGACGCAGAAGACCGACTTCTACTTCAAGTTCCTTCCCGCGGTGGACGGTTCGGGCTTCGACGCCGACCCGGTGCTCGTGCACTGCCTGCGCAACGAGAAGGTCCGCCGACTGGAGCGCGTCACCGGAGACGTCGTCCTGCGCGAGTCCGTGTACGACCCGGTCGCCGACCTCCCCGTGCGCACCCTCGTCGACATCACCATCGGCGAGAAGACCAGCGACCAGCGCGGCAAGGTCGTCGAACGGGTCGACGCGCAGGCCCTGTTGCCGTACATCCACCAGCGCTACGACGATCCGCAGCAGATCCACGACGGACCGCCCGAGGGGAGTGCCTGATGGAGTTGAGGGAGGGTCAGGTCGCCGTCGTCACCGGGGCCGCGAGCGGGATCGGGCTCGCGATGGCACGGCGGTTCGCCGCCGACGGGCTCAAGGTGGTACTCGCCGACGTCGAGGAGGGCGCCCTCGACAAGGCCGCCTCCGATCTGCGCGCCGACGGTGCCGACGTGCACGCGCGCGTGGTCGACGTCGGCGTACGCCAACAGGTCCTGGATCTCGCCGAGTCGGCCTACGAGACGTACGGCGCCGTCCATGTCCTGTGCAACAACGCCGGGGTCGGCTCGGGTGCCGAGGGCCGGATGTGGGAGCACGAACCGAACGACTGGCAGTGGGCGTTCGCCGTCAACGTGTGGGGCGTCTTCCACGGCATCCAGGCGTTCGTGCCGAGGATGATCACGTCGGGTCAACCCGGTCATGTCGTCAACACGTCCTCCGGGGACGGCGGTATCGCCCCGCTGCCCACCGCCTCCGTGTACGCCGTCACCAAGGCGGCCGTCGTGACGATGACCGAGTCCCTGTACGCCCATCTGAGGGCGGAGCACGCGCGTGTGGGCGCCTCGGTGCTGTTCCCGGGGCCGCACATGCTGCGCACGGGTCTGTGGGAGTCGCACCGCAACCGGCCCGACCGGTACGCGAAAGAGCGCCCCCGTAGGACCCCTTACCGCAGCCTCGACCAGTGGGAGACCGCGATGAAGGAGGCGGGCAGGGACGTCGAGTTCACGCCCGTCGAGGAGGTCGCCGACCTCGTCGTGGACGGCATCCGCGCGGACCGCTTCTGGCTGCTGCCCGAGAGCGAGCACAGCGACGCCCAGATCCGGGCAAGGGCGGGCTCGATGCTCGACCGGACGAACCCGTCGTACCTCGAAAACTTCATCCTGGACTGAGGGGGCTGTTGTGACCGACCAGGAGCCGTACCTGATCATCTCCTCCGACTGCCACGCCGGGCTGCCCACCGAGGAGTACCGGCCCTATCTGGACGCCCGGTTCCACCGGGACTTCGACGAGTTCCTCGCCGGACGCGACCGGCGCCGCGAGGAGATGACCCGGCTCGGCATCCGCAACGAGGCGTTCGCGGCCAAGTGGTTCCAGGACAACGAGGAGGGCCTGCGCGGGGGTTGGGACACCGCGCAGCGCCTCAAGGAGTTGGACGGGGACGGGGTGGCCGCCGAGGTGGTCTTCCCGGACGCCGACGCCGTGGACAGCCGGACGGCCGCGCCCTTCGGAGTCGGTCTCGGCCTCTCCGGGGACCAGGACCCGGAGTTGGGCATGGCGGGCGCGCAGGCGCACAACCGCTGGCTCGCCGACTTCGTCTCCGAGAACCCCGAACGGCACTGCGGAGTGGCCCTGTTGCCTGTGACGGCCCCTACGGAGAAGGTCGTCGCGGAGATCCACCGCGCCAAGGAGTCCGGCCTCGGCGCCCTGATGATCCCCTCCATGTGGGTCGACAAGGAGCCCTACCACGACCGCCGTTACGACCCTGTGTGGGCGGCTGCCGCCGAGTGCTCGATGCCCGTGCTCACGCACTCCGGGGCCGCGCCCCGCCACGAGTACGGCGACCATCTGGGCATCTATGTCAGCGAGGTGACCTGGTGGCCCGCCCGGCCGCTCTGGTTCCTGCTCTGGTCCGGGGTCTTCGAACGCCACCCGGGCCTCAAGTTCGGTGTGGCGGAGTCGGGTTGCTGGTGGCTGCCGAACCAGCTCTGGTTCATGGACCGCCTCTACCTGGGCGCCCACGGCGGCAAGAAGCTGTCGCCGTTCGCGGAGCTGAAACGGCCGCCGCACGAGTACCTCGACCGCCAGGTCTTCATCTGCGCCACCAACACCAAGCGCCGTGAACTGGCCCAGCGGTACGAGATCGGCGTCGACAACATCCTCTGGGGCAGCGACTTCCCGCACCCCGAGGGCACCTGGCCCGACACGCGCGCGTGGCTGCGCCGCACCTTCCACGACATCCCGGTGGACGAGACCCGCCGCATGCTGGGCCTGGCGGCGGCCGACGCGTTCGGCTTCGACGTGGCGGCGCTGACCCCGCTGGCCCGCCGGATCGGCCCGCCCCCCGCCGAACTCGGCCAGCAGGACGACCAGACGGCCGTGACGGCCTCCTGGGCGCGCTCGCGCGAGGTCGGCCGCCACTGGCTGACCGACCACGACTTCCCGGTCCTGGGGGCGACGCCATGAGCGCCACGGGCTCCATGGATTCCGTGGGTTCCGACGGCGCGGACCGGTACACGGTCGTCTCCGCCGACTGCCACGCGGGCGCCGATCTCCTGGACTACAGGCCCTACTTGGAGAAGCGGTACCACGACGAGTTCGACGCGTGGGCGGCGACGTACGTCAACCCGTACGCGGACCTGCTCGCCGACACGGCCGACAAGAACTGGAACTCCGAGCGGCGGATCGCGGAGCTGGAGGAGGACGGGATCGTCGCCGAGGTCGTCTTCCCGAACACCATCCCGCCGTTCTTCCCGTCCGGCTCCCTGATGGCACCCGCGCCCACGGCCGAGGAGTTCCGGCGCCGCTGGGCCGGCCTGCGCGCCCACAACCGCTGGCTGGCGGATTTCTGCGCGGCCGCGCCGGGCCGGCGGGCGGGTGTCTTCCAGATCCTCCTCAACGACGTCCAGGAGGCCGTCCAGGAGATCCGGTGGGGGGTCTCGGCGGGACTCCGGGGCGGCCTGCTGCTGCCCGGCACCCCGCCTGGCTCGGGACTGCCGGAGCTGTACTCGTCGACGTACGACCCGATCTGGGCCGTCTGCGCGGAACTCGGCGTGCCCGTCAACCACCACGCGGGCTCGGCGTCCCCGCCCCTCGGTGACGAACCGGCCGCCCGCGCGGTGTACATGGTCGAGACGACCTGGTTCTCGCACCGCGCCCTGTGGCACCTGATCTTCGGCGGCGCCTTCCGCCGTCACCCGGACCTGAAACTGGTCCTGACCGAGCAGGGTTCCGGCTGGATACCCGGGGTGCTCGACATGCTGGACTACTACCACGGGCGCATGGTGGCGGCTGCGGCGAAGGCGTCCACCGCGGAGTCCAAGTTCGGCGCGGGCCTGGCCGCTTCGATGGGCAAGGGTCCGTCGGAGGTCTGGCGCGACAACTGCTTCGTGGGCGCCAGTTTCATGCGCCCCCATGAGGTGCCCCTGCGTGAGCGCATCGGCATCGAGAAGATCATGTGGGGCAGCGACTACCCGCATGACGAGGGGACGTACCCCTACTCCAGGGAGGGCCTGCGCTTCGCCTACGCGCGCGTGCCGCGCGACGAGGTCGCCGCCATGATCGGCGGCAACGCGGCCCGCGTGTACGGCTTCGACCTCGACGCCCTGGACCCGATCGCGGCGAAGGTCGGTCCCACGGTGACCGAGATCGCGGAGCCGCTCGCCGAACCGCCGGCGGGCGCGACGAGCCCGGTGTTCGCGCGGGGAGCGTCGGTACGGGTGTGGTGAGGCCGGGGGTGGGATCCTTCGCGGTGTGACGGAACCGACCAACGACGAGACCCATGACGAGGCCCACGACGGCACGCTGGGCTCGCGGTTGAACTGGCTGCGGGCTGCGGTACTGGGGGCCAACGACGGCATCGTGTCCACCGCCGGTCTGGTCGTCGGCGTGGCCGGTGCCACGGACGACCACTCGGCGCTGCTGACGGCCGGCCTCGCGGGTCTCCTCGCCGGCTCCATGTCGATGGCGGCGGGGGAGTACGTGTCCGTCTCGACGCAGCGCGACTCGGAGAGGGCCGCTCTGGCCATGGAGAAGCGCGAGCTGACGGAGCAACCGGAGGCGGAACTGGAGGAGTTGACCGAACTCCTCCAGGACCGCGGCCTGACCCGGGACGTGGCCATGGAGGCGGCGGCCCAGCTCACGGCACGCGACGCGCTGCGCGCCCACGCGCGCGTGGAGCTCAACATCGACCCCGACGACCTCACCAACCCCTGGCACGCGGCCTGGGCGAGCTTTCTGTCCTTCACGGCCGGTGCGCTGCTGCCGCTGCTGGCGATCGTCCTGCCCCCGGCCGACTGGCGGCTCGGCGTCACCGTGGTGTCGTCCCTGGCCGCGCTGGTCCTGACGGGCTGGAGCAGCGCACGGCTCGGGACGGCGGACACGAGGCGGGCGATGCTGCGGAATGTGGCGGGCGGGGCGCTGGCGATGGGGGTCACCTATGCCGCGGGGGCGTTGCTGGGGGCGGCCGGGGTGTAGTGACCCACACCGTTCGGGCACAGCGGACCCATTGGCGGAGATCGCCAACAAGCAAGCGCGTACCCCCGGTAATACTTGTGGGTAACAACGTCTAGCCGCAGCCGATTCGCGGTTTTACGGTTCATCCATGCCGAACCTGCCCGATGCCGTGCTCTGGTCGATACCCGCCTTCGTGCTGCTCACCGTGATCGAGATGATCAGCGTGCGCGTCCATCCCGACGAGGACGCGGCGGGCTACGAGACGAAGGACGCCGTCACGAGCGTCGGCATGGGGCTCGGCAGCCTCGTCTTCGACTTCCTCTGGAAGATCCCGATCGTCGCGATCTACACGGCGATCTACGAACTCACCCCGCTGCGCGTGCCCGTCCTGTGGTGGACGATCCCGCTGATGCTGCTCGGGCAGGACTTCTTCTACTACTGGTCCCACCGCGGCCACCACGTCATCCGCATCCTGTGGGCCTGCCACGTCGTCCACCACTCCAGCCGCAGGTTCAACCTCACCACGGCCCTGCGCCAGCCCTGGACGACCCTCACGGTGTGGCCGTTCTACGTCCCGCTCATCGCCCTTGGCGTGCATCCCGCCGCGCTGGCCTTCTGCTCCTCGGCGAACCTCGTCTACCAGTTCTGGATCCACACCGAGCGGATCGACCGGATGCCCCGCTGGTTCGAGTTCGTCTTCAACACGCCGTCACACCACCGGGTCCACCACGCCTCCCAGGGCGGCTACTTGGACCGCAACTTCGGCGGCATCCTCATCGTCTGGGACCGGCTCTTCGGCTCGTTCGTCCCGGAGGTTGAGCGACCCGTCTACGGGTTGACCAAGAACATCAACACGTTCAACCCGATCAAGGTCGCCACCCATGAGTACGTCGCCATCGCCAAGGACCTGAAGGCGGCGACCAGTTGGCGCGAGCGCGCGGGGCGCGTGTTCCGGGGACCGGGCTGGCAACCGGTGCCCGTCCCGGAGCGGAGCGTTCCGGCCGCCGAGGAGACCGCGGCCGCGTGAACCCGCGTCCCGAACATCCGGTCGCCTCTCGCGCACTCCTGGCAGTCTTCGGACTGGCCGCCCTCGTGGACCTGCTCGCGCTCGCCGTCGGCCACGACCCCGCCCACACCGTCACCAAGCCCCTCCTGATGCCGCTCCTCGCCGCGTACGCCGCCCTGCGCGGCGCGCCCCGGCTCCTCGTCGCCGCGCTCCTCCTCGGCTGGGGCGGCGACACCCTGCTGCTCTCCGACGCCGACCCCGCCTTCCTCGCCGGCATGGCCTGCTTCGCGGCGGGCCATCTCTGCTACCTCGCCCTCTTCACGACGTACGGCGGCCTGAAAAGTGCTCCACGCGCGCGTGCCGGTCTCCTCGCCGTCGGGTACGTCGCCGCCCTGGCCGTCACCGTCACGCTGCTGTGGCCGGACCTCCCGGCGAACCTGCGCGTCCCCGTGGCCGGCTACAGCGCCCTCCTCACGGCCATGGCGTGCGCCGCGGCCACCCTGCTCGGCCTCGTCGCCGGGCTCGGCGGGGCGCTCTTCATGGTCTCCGACACCCTCATCGCGACCGGGGTCGCCGACTGGCCGCAGCCGCCCAGGCCCGACTTCTGGATCATGCTGACGTACGTCGCCGCACAGTTCCTGCTGGTCCAGGGCGTGCTCGGCACCCTCGCCGAGCGCCGCGCACCGGCGGCGGCGTACCGTGAAGTGCGCTCGACCACCCCCTGAGCGCACCGCACCAGCACACCCGCGACGAGAAGGACCCTCATGCGCGCCACCACCATCCACGCCCCGTTCGACATGCGCGTGGAGGACGTGCCCGATCCCTTGGTGCAGCTGCCCACCGACGCCGTGGTCCGGGTGCTGCGCGCCTGCATCTGCGGCAGCGACCTGTGGGCGTACCGCGGCGAGTCGGCCCGGCAGCCGGGACAGCGCATCGGGCACGAGTTCCTCGGGATCGTGGAGGAGACCGGCTCCGAGGTGAACGGCGTCAGGACCGGCGACCTCGTGGTCGCGCCCTTCGTATGGTCCGACGGCGTCTGCGACTACTGCCGTGAGGGCCTCACCACGTCCTGCGTGCACGGCGGCTTCTGGGGCGCCGTGGGCTACGACGGCGGCCAGGGCGAGGCGGTACGCGTGCCCTTCGCCGACGGCACCCTCGTACGGCTGCCGAAGGAGGCGGCCTCCGACGACCACCTGCTGTCCGCGCTGCTGACCCTGTCCGACGTCATGGGCACCGGCCACCACGCGGCCCTCGGCGCGGGCGTCCGCAAGGGCGCCACCGTCGCCGTCGTGGGCGACGGAGCGGTCGGCCTGTGCGCCGTGCTCGCCGCCAAGCGCCTCGGCGCCGAGCGGATCATCGCGCTCGGCCGCCACGAGACCCGTACGGACATCGCGCGCCGCTTCGGCGCCACCGACGTCGTCGCCGCACGCGGCGAGGACGCCGTCGCGGCCGTCCGCGAACTCACCAGCGGCCAGGGCGCGCACGCCGTCGTCGAGGCCGTCGGCACCGAGCAGTCCATGCGGACGGCCGTCGACATCGCACGCGACGGCGGCGCGATCGGCTTCGTCGGCGTACCGCACGGCAGCGGCACCGGCCTCGACCTCGGGGTCATGTTCGACCGGAACATCGCGCTGCGCGGCGGGGTCGCACCGGTCCGCGCGTACATCCCTGAGCTGCTGCCCGACATCCTGGACGGCACGATCGACCCGTCGCCCGTCTTCGACCTGACGGTCGGCCTGGAGGGCGTGCCCGACGGCTACAAGGCGATGGACGAGCGCACGGCCCTGAAGGTCATGGTCACGAACGGTTGATCAACTATTGATGGCAGGCATTGACTGATTGAGTGACTGGTCCATCAATGCCAGCGGATCGGCACCGGCAATGCCGTCAACAGTCCGGAGACCAGGACCACCACCCCCAGGGCGACGACCTCCGCCCGCGCGGGTGAGCAGGCGGTCAGCGGATCGGTGGCCCGCCGCAGCCGGGACCGCGCCAACAACGCGAGGACGGCGACGGCGGCGACGAGGATCACCTTCGCGAGCAGGGTGCGCCCGTACGCCGTCGTCGTCAGCTGGTCCAGGATCGTGCCGGCCGGCATCCGGCGCAGTGAACTCCACACTCCGGTGGCCGTGATCGCGGCGAGCAGTGCGACCGCCACGCGCGCGTAGAGCCCCAACAGCGCGGCCCCCGCCTCGGCACCGCGCCATTGCCACAACGTCCGCAGTACGTGCAGCAGACCGCCCACCCACAGCGCCGCACACGTCAGGTGCACCAGGGTCAGCTCGGAGCCGACCAGGGGGCTGTGCTCGCTCGCCGGGTGCACGCGCAGCGCCTCCGCGACGACCACGGCCGCGAGGGGCCACACCTGGAGGCCGGGCCTGCGCGACCGGGCGCACAGGCCCGCCACGGCGAACGCGTTGACCTCCAGGAGCGCCAACTTGCCGTCCCGGGACTGGTAGAGGCCGCCAACGTCCATTTGGGCGAGGCTGTGCGGCACCAGGTTGCCCGTCGCCACGACCGACGCGAGCCCCAGCGCGGCGACGAAACCGGCACCGGTCGCGTACAGGGCCCAGCTGCGGGGGCCGTTCGGGGGAGCGCCGGGCACGGTACGCGCGAGCCGGTTCACGAACAGCTCGCCCAGGGGGACGCACAGCGCGCCGAACAACACCGCCCGCAGCAGCGCGATGCCGCCGACACCGGGCGCGGCGGCCTCCCCGGTGTCGTGCAGCGCGGCGGACGGGCCGAGCAGCGGGATCAGCGCGGCGAGCACCACCAGGGCCAGTACGGCGACGGCCCGACGCGTACCGGGGCGCCGCCCGGAGCCGCTCGTGTCGGCCGCTTCGACAGTCGGTCGTATCAAGGTCACCCCAAGATCTTCACCAGCCGTCACAGAACCGGGCAAGTGCAACAAAACAACTGGCGGAACGGCATTCCGCTCATAAGTACGTTTCCGCCCGGCCCCCGGATCAAGCCCAACGAGCCGGGTCCGTGCCCCAACACCCCGGCGGACGCGCCCAGTTCACGGGCCCACCGACGAACGAGACCGGCGACAGCGCATGCCGCAGCCGCCCGACACCACTGTCCGTCTCGACCAACCAGGCATCGGGCCGGTTGTACGCCGTCCCGCTCTTCTCGTACGTGGCTCCGCCGTGCTCGCGCGCCGCATGGCCTTGCTCGTAGGCCGACCCGTCCTGCCGGCGTGCCGCCGGTCCGCTCGCAGACGCCGTCGTGCCGTGCTCGTGCGCCGGCGGGCCTTGTTCGTACGCCGCCCCGTGGCGCCCCTGTGCCGCCGGTCCGCTCGCATGCGTGGTCCCGCCGAGGTCGTCCCTCGCTCCGACCTGATCGTGGGTCGCCGGGCCCTGCCCGTTTGCCGCCGGGCCGCCGACAAACGCCCCTCCGGCCGCCACCCCTCCCCGCTCGCCCCCGTCCGCCGTCAGCCAGGCCGCGGTCCGCGCGAGCGCCAACCTCAGGGCGATGCTGTGACCCTGCTCCGCCTGTTCCGTCAGCGCCCGCAGCACCGCGCCCGCCAGCAGGTAACCGGTCCCGTGATCGAGGGCCTGCGCGGGCAGCGCGCCGGGCTGTTCCGGTGACCCCTCGATCGCCGCGATGCCGGTGGCGACCTGGACCAGGCTGTCGAACCCGCGCCGGTCGCCCCACGGCCCGTACGCACCCCACGCCGACAACTGAGCCACGATCAGCCCGGGCCTACGGTCGACCAGCGCCTCGGGGGAGAGCCCGAACCGGTCCAGGGCGCCCGGCCGGTACCCGGTGACGACCACGTCCGCCCGCGCGAGCAACTCCTCGAAGGTCCGCCGGTCGGCCGGCAGGCCGAGGTCCAGCCGGGTCGACCGCTTCCCGAAACCGGTGTCCGCGTGGGCGTCGGGGTCCTCGGGCAACTGGGGGGCGTCCACGCGCAGCACGTCCGCGCCCAGCAGCGCGAGCGTCCGCGTGGCGATCGGACCCGCGATGACACGGGTCAGGTCGAGCACGCGCAGCCCTGCGGCGGGCAGCAACGGGTCGCCGCCGAGCGGCGGGAGCACGCGCGCGCGTGCGGTGTCGAGCCACTCGCGTTCGACGAGCGGCCGTCCGGCCACCGCAGCCCCCTGCGCGTGCGCGGCCCACTCCTCCGCCGTCCGCAGCGCGACCGCGAGACCCCCGGCGCCGTACACCGTGTCCTCGATCTCCAGTGTGGACCGCTCGGCGAGCACCTCGGCCACGTCCTCCACCGACGCGTCCCCGGGCAGCTTGAACGCGTCCAGCAGTCGCGCCCGGTGGTGCGGATAGTTCGCGTGGGTGCGGACCCAGCCGTCGGCCGTCCGCCAGAACCGTGACAGCGGTGCGAAGCTGACTGGGGCCCGCCCGTCGATCAACAGATGCCGCTCACTGACGAACGCCGTGGCGACGGCCCCGTCGTCCACCCGCACCCCGGGCACCTCCGTCAGTCCGACCCGCCGCGCCCCCAACTCGGCGGCGGCCAGCGCGCACGCTCCCACACAGGCTCGCGCCAACTCCCGTACGGGAAGCCGCGCTTCGAGCGCCCCCTGACGTGCGACGGTCGAGACACGTGAGACCAGAGCGGGATCGCCGCCCATGGCGGCCCATGCCACCTTGATGTCAGTCATGACTGAACTATGCAGTATTGATTCAATCAATACAGACAATGCGGGTATGGATGGCCGTACGGACACGAACGGGCCGGGCGGAGATCCGCCCGGCCCGTGAGCAGGTGAGGTGCCGGCTACTTCACCGCCCGCAAGGCGTTGACGATGCCGAACCCGTAGAAGCCGTTGACGCGCTTGCCGCCGACACAGGTCGCGTCCACGATGCCGTCGCCGTTGGTGTCGTACGGGGTGGTCGGGCAGCCCGGGTTGTCCGCCTCGGCCTTCAGCAGCGCCTGCAACTGGGCCGGACCGGCGTGCGGGTGCGTCGACTTGAGCAGCGCGGCCACGGCGGCGACGTGCGGGGTCGCCATCGAGGTGCCCTGGAGATAGCCGTACGTGTTGTTCGGCAGCGTGGACAGGATGCGGCCGTTCTTCGACGGGGTGTCCGGGATCTGCCGGGCGTCTCCGCCCGGCGCCGACACATCGATCACGCCCTGGCCGTAGCTGGAGAAGTACGACTTGGCCTTCGTGACGCCGACCGAGCTCACCGTGACGACGCCCGGCAACTGGGTCGGTACGTCGAAGCACTCGTGCGGGTCGACCGTCCGGGTCGTCGCGGTCGAGTCGTCGGGGCTGGAGTCGTCGACCAGGGCGTCGGAGTCGAGGTCGTCGTTGGAGTTGCCGGCCGCCGCGACATTGAGCGTGCCCTTGCTCTGTGCGTACAACTGGGCCCTGTTGACCGCGTCGACGATGGCACGTTGATCGGGGTCGTCCAGGCAGTTGTACAGCCAAGGATCAACGTAGTAGCTGTTGTTGGTGATCTCCACGCCGTGATCCGCGGCGAACACGAACGCGCAGACCACGCTCTCCGGGTAGAACAGCTGGGTCGAGTCCGGCTCGGCCACCGTGATCCCGGCGACCTTCACACCCGGCGCGACCCCCGCCACACCGATGCCGTTGCGGGCGGCGGCGATCTCACCCGCGACATGCGTGCCGTGGTAGTGGGCGGAGTCCACGGGACGCCAGGAGCCGTACGTCGTGTCCGCCTTGCCGCCCACGCAGTTCGCGGACTGCGAGGCGGAGAAGTTCGGGGCGATGTCCGGGTGGGTGTCGTCGACGCCGACGTCGATGACGGCGACCGTCACGCTCTTGCTGCCCGGGTCGATCTTCGCGGCCTTGTCGGCACCGATCGCGGGCAGGTCCCACTGGTCGGCTTCGAGCGGCTCGCTGTCACCGGCGGCGGCGGAGGCCTTCGCCGTCTTCGCGGCCTGGTCCTTGGAGAGGTACTGCACCGCACCCTCGTCGGTCGTCGAGGCGAGGCTCAGCGGCGCCGTACGGGTGGCACCCGCCGACTGGACCCCGCGCACCGCGCGGATCCGCGCGCCGAAGTCGGGGTTCGCCGAGTGGACGACGATCACACCGATCTTCTCGTACGTCACCACGATGGTGCCGCCGGCCGCATTGATCGCCTTCTTGACCGAGTTGATCGTGTGGTGGTCCAGCCGAGTGTTGACCACATACGCAAGGTTGGGCGCGTCGGCGGTCTGTGCCGTGGTCTCCGCGATCGGAACCGCCGAGGCCGCCGACGGGAGGAAACCGAGCGAGGCGGTCAGCGACAGCACGACCGGTACGGCGAGGGCGAGCCGGCGTCTGGAGCGCAGATGAGCCATGGGATCTCCACATCATCCGGAAACGAAACGGCCCGAGACGTGGTTGGGCGCTCGGGCAGGTACATGACGAGTGGTGCAGACCTGAAGCTATCTCCCGCGGCGGCTGGCCAGCAATGATTTCCCAAAGACGACTACCGAAAGAAGTCAAAGGAGTTGAACCGGTCGACGCGCGGCGCCGTGCCCTTGGGCAGGAAGCGCCGAGCCCGACCAACCCGCAGGTCCGTAACGCGAGGAGACACCGTGGCCACCGAGACACCACCCCCCTCGAAAGCCGAACGCCAACTCCCCAGTACCGAGGAGTTCGAACAGGTCCAGGAGAGCGCGGAGTTCGCCGAACTGCGCCACGCCCACCGCTCCTTCGCCTTCCCGGTGACCGTCGCCTTCATCGTCTGGTACCTGCTGTACGTGCTGCTGTGCAACTACGCGGGCGACTTCATGGACACCAAGGTCGTCGGCAACATCAACGTCGCCCTGGTCCTGGGCCTCGCCCAGTTCCTCACCACGTTCCTCATCGCCTGGTGGTACGCGCGGTACTCCGCCGCGAAGCTCGACCCCAAGGGTGCGGCCATCAAGTCCCGGATGGAGGGCGGCGCATGAGCCCCACGATCACCCTGGCCGCAGGCGAGGCGAGCCAGCACCGGCCGCTGATCATCACCCTGTTCGCGATCTTCGTGGCCGCGACGCTCGTCATCACCGTCTGGGCGGGCCGCCAGACGAAGAGCGCCGCCGACTTCTACGCGGGCGGCCGCCAGTTCACCGCCTTCCAGAACGGCCTCGCCGTCTCCGGCGACTACATGTCCGCCGCGTCCTTCCTCGGCATCGCGGGCGCCATCGCCCTCTTCGGCTACGACGGCTTCCTGTACTCCATCGGCTTCCTGGTCGCCTGGCTGGTCGCCCTGCTCCTGGTGGCCGAACCGCTGCGCAACTCGGGCCGCTACACCATGGGCGATGTCCTCGCGTACCGCATGCGCCAGCGCCCGGTCCGTACGGCGGCCGGCACCTCCACCATCGTGGTGTCGATCTTCTACCTGCTGGCCCAGATGGCCGGCGCGGGCGTCCTGGTCTCCCTGCTCCTCGGCATCACCACCGACGCGGGCAAGATCGGCATCGTCGCCCTGGTCGGTGTCCTGATGATCGTGTACGTCACCATCGGCGGCATGAAGGGCACCACCTGGGTCCAGATGGTCAAGGCCTGCCTGCTCATCGCCGGCGCCCTGCTGCTGACCTTCCTGGTGCTGCTGAAGTTCAACTTCAACGTCTCCGACCTGCTCGGCAAGGCCGCCTCCAACAGCGGCAAGGGCTCCGCCTTCCTGAACCCCGGCCTCAAGTACGGCGCCACCGGCACCACCAAGCTGGACTTCATCTCCCTGGGCCTCGCCCTCGTCCTCGGCACCGCGGGCCTGCCGCACATCCTGATCCGCTTCTACACGGTGCCCACCGCCAAGGCCGCCCGTAAGTCGGTCATCTGGGCCATCGGCCTGATCGGCGCCTTCTACCTGATGACCCTGGCCCTCGGCTTCGGCGCCGCCGCACTGATCAAACCCGACGAGATCATCGCCTCCAACAAGGCGGGCAACACGGCGGCCCCACTCCTGGCGCTGCATCTGGGCGGAGTCGACTCCAACTGGGGCGCCATCCTCCTGGCCACCATCTCGGCGGTCGCCTTCGCCACGATCCTCGCGGTCGTCGCCGGCCTGACCCTGGCCTCGTCCTCCTCGTTCGCCCACGACATCTACGCGAACGTCATCAAGCGGGGCCAGGCCACGGAGAAGCAGGAGATGGCCGCCGCCCGGTACGCCACGGTCGGCATCGGCGCCGTCTCCATCGTCCTCGGCGCCCTCGCCCGCGACCTGAACGTCGCCGGCCTGGTCGCCCTCGCCTTCGCGGTCGCCGCCTCCGCCAACCTCCCGACGATCCTCTACAGCCTCTTCTGGAAGCGGTTCACCACCCCGGGCGCCCTCTGGTCGATCTACGGCGGCCTGGTCTCCGCGGTCGGCCTGGTCCTGTTCTCGCCGGTCGTCTCCGGCAAGGAGACGTCGATGTTCCCCCACGTCGACTTCCACTGGTTCGCCCTGGAGAACCCCGGCATCATCTCCATCCCCGTCGGCTTCCTGCTGGGCTGGCTCGGCACGATCCTCTCCAAGGAGGAGCCGGACACCGGCAAGTACGCGGAGCTGGAGGTACGGTCCCTGACCGGCACCGGAGCCCACTGAGCCGCCCCGCCCAGTCCACTGCAACGACAGCTTCTACTTCGTGCACCAGAAGCTCCAGGGCGACGGCAGCATCACCGTCTCGGTGTCCTCGCTGGCCGGAGTCGTCTCGACGAGCC